>CAZDPM010000045.1:0-11068 GCA_964507355.1 uncultured Nitrosopumilaceae archaeon | reverse complement strand
GTGCTTCAGATTACGATAAATGGTATGGATGGGAACATCCACATCCAGACTACTTGCCAAAATCAGTATTTGGAGTACCGGAATTACACAGAGAAGCGATCAAAAAAGCACAACTAGTTTCCTGTCCAGGATGCATGGCAGTAACTTCCACGTTAGCCCTTGCACCACTTATTCGACATGACTTAATTGACACAGAACATATTATTGTAGATTCAAAGATTGGTTCATCTGGTGCAGGTTCAGGTTCAGGAACTGCGCATGCAATGAGAGCAGGAGTGATCAGGCCATACAAACCTGCAAAACACAGACACACTGGAGAGATAGAACAAGAATTAAGTGAAATTGCGGGTAAAAAAATTCATGTTTCAATGAGTCCACATGCAGTAGATGTAGTTCGTGGAATTTTGTGTACAAATCATACATTCATGAAAAAAGATATGGATGAAAAAGAGTTATGGAAAATATATCGTGAAGCCTATGGTCAAGAGAGATTCATTCGATTGATTAGAGATAAAAAAGGATTGTATAAATTTCCAGATCCAAAATTCGTAGTAGGTTCAAACTTTTGTGATGTAGGTTTTGACATAGATGAAGAAAATCATAGATTGATTGTGATGTCAGCATCCGATAACCTAATGAAAGGCGCAGCAGGTTCTGCAATACAAAACATGAATGTGATGTGCGGCTTTGATGAAATGGATGGCTTGAGATACACTCCACTTACTCCAGTATAGAAATGATTACCATTAAAATTGGCGGAAGTGTTGTAGATAATTTACATCCATCAACTATCGCCGATATGAAAAAAGTTGCAGAGACAGAAGGGTTAATTATTGTTCACGGAGGAGGAAAAGAAGTCACAAAAGTTTGTGAACAACTTGGTAAAGAACCTAAATTTGTAACATCGCCTAGTGGAATAAAAAGCAGATACACGGACAAAGAAACTGCAGAGATTTTTACAATGGTGATTTCAGGAAGAATAAACAAAACAATTGTTCAGATGCTTCAAAAAAACGGAATTAATGCAATTGGCTTGTCAGGAGTTGATGCAAGAATAATCGAAGCTGAAAGAAAAAAGACATTATTAATTATCAATGAGAAGGGTCGAAAACAGGCAATTGATGGAGGATATACAGGTAAAATTACAAAAATTAATGCGAATTTAGTTAAATTACTTTTAACCCAGGGTCTAACACCGGTAATTTCACCAATTGCAATTAGTGAAGAGTCAGAGTTCCTAAATGTCGATGGAGACAGAGCCGCAGCATATGTTGCAGGAAATGTAGGTTGCGACAAGATATTATTCATAACAAATGTAGATGGGCTCTTGATGGATGATAAGCTAGTAACAAATCTAACATTGGCAGAAGCAAAGGAAATCAGACCAAAGATAGGACCAGGTATGGAAAAGAAAATACTAGCAGCTACTGAAGCTCTAGACATGGGAGTAAAAGAAGCACTCATTGGAAATGGGCAAAGGGAAAATCCTATATCATCGGCCATAGCACACAACAATTGTACGGTGATTAAACATGACTGAAGACGACTTTATGGGAGGTTTGTATCAGAGATTTCCAGTTACAATTGAAAAGGGGATTGGATCTCATGTGTGGGATATCAATGGAAAAGAGTACATTGATTGTATGGGCGGATATGGTGTAGCAATTGTTGGACATCAAAATAAAAGAGTTGTAAAAGCAATCAAAGAACAAGTAGATAAAATAATTACAGTACATAGCTCACTATACAATAAAACTAGAGAAGAGTTTCTCAAAACATTAATTGGTCTTGCACCAAAAGGTCTAACTCAAGTTCATCTAAACAATAGCGGAGCAGAGGCAATTGAAGCTGCGATAAAATTTGCAAGAAAGTTTACAGGTAAAAAAGGAATGGTTGCAATGAAAGGATCATACCACGGAAAATCATTGGGCGCATTATCAATAACATTTAATCCAAAATACAAAAAAGCGTTTGAACCATTAGTTGAAAAGGTTTCTTTTGCGTCATTTGGAGATATAGAATCTCTTCGTTCTACAATTGATGAAGACACAGCATTTGTTATTCTAGAACCAATTCAAGGTGAAAGTGGAATCAATGTTGCACCAGATGAATTTTTACAAGAAGTACGAAAACTTTGTGATGAAAAAGGAATTCTTCTAATTTTTGACGAAATACAATCGGGATTAGGCAGAACTGGACGACTTTGGGCTTGTGATCATTGGAACACAGCACCTGACATTTTGTGTCTTGCAAAAGGAATTGCAGGCGGAGTACCAATGGGGGCAACTCTAGTAAGACCAGACATTCTTGCTTCAATGAGTAAGGGTGAACACTCTTCAACATTTGGTGGAAATCCACTTTCTTGCGCTGCAGGAATTGCAACTCTACACGCACTTACTCAAGACAATCTAATTGAAAACTCTGAAAATATGGGAAAATTATTCAGAGAAGGTTTAGAGAAGTTAAAAGAAAAACACTCCATAATCAGAGAGATTAGAGGAAAGGGATTGATGATAGGAGTTGAATTGAAATTTGAGGTAAAAGATGTATTGATGAATCTTATGACAGAAGGAGTTCTTATGCTTTATTCAGGTAGAAATATTCTAAGAATTCTTCCTCCACTTGTAATTTCTGAAGAAGATGTAGCGAAAGTTTTAGAAACCCTAGACGGCGTATTAACTATAGAGGAGAAAAAAAATAATGTATAAAGACAAAGTAGATGAAAAAATAATAAATTATCTCAAAGAAGATTCCAGAGAGTCATTTGTAGACATTGGGAAGAAATTAAAATTATCAGAGTCAGCAGTTAGGAGAAGAGTAAAAAATCTAGTAGATAGTGGAACAATCAAAAGATTCACAGTTGAAGTAGGAGAAGAAAATGCAACAAGTGCCATTGTTTTGATATCAGTAGATTCTACAACAGAAACTTCTAAAGTTTCAGAAAAACTTGGAAAACTAGAAGGTGTAAAAGTAGTTTATGAAATTACTGGCCAGTATGATATTATTACAATAATTAGTGCAACAAATATCTCGGAGATTAACAGTAGTATAGATGCATTAAGAAAGATACCAGGCGTCATTGACACAAATACTGTAATAATTTTAAGAAAAGTAGCATAAAACGACATTCGGCACATAATTTCCATACTTAACTAAATTAGGATCATTATAGGCAATTTTCAGCGAAGTTAGTACGATTATGTTTATATTCTCAATTAATGTCAACGTTTTCTGTAATGAAAGATCCGAATCACTATGCAGACATTTACAATGCATATGACAAAAATCCAAGGAAGATTAGAGTATTAGATAGCACACTAAGAGAAGGAGAACAACATCCAGGAGTTTCATTTACTGTCAAACAAAGAATACAAATTGCATGGATGCTGGATTATTTTGGCGTAGATCAAATTGAAATTTCACCAGTTGTTTCCAGTGATCATAAAGAAGCAACTAAAACAATAATCAAGCAAGGACTAAAAGCAGACATTGTATCTCACGGTAGAGCTCTCAAAGAAGACATTGACATCTCATTGAGCTGTGATGCAAAATGGTGTGCAGCATATCTAGGAATTTCAGATATTCATCTTAAAGACAAACTACGAATTACAAGAGAAGAGGCAATCGAGAGGGCAGTTGAGACAGTAGAGTATGCAAAAGCACATGGACTAAAAATTAGATTCACAGTAGAAGATGGAAGTAGAGCAGAGCCAGAATTTTTGCTCAAAGTATGCAAGGCAATCGAGAAGGCAGGAGTAGATAGAATAAGTTTACCAGACACTGTAGGAATTATGCGACCCATTGGCATGTATAATTTTGTTAAAACTGTTAAAGATGTAATTGATGTACCACTTGATGCTCATGTTCATAATGATATAGGATTTGCAGTAGCTAATGCATTTTCTGCATGTGATGCAGGGGTAGATCAAATACATACCACAATTGATGGTATTGGAGAACGAACAGGTATTCCACCACTTGCCGAAGTTGCAGTTGCATTAACTTATCTTTACAAATCACCAAATGATTTCAGATTAGATATGCTGTTAGATTTATCCAGATTAATCGAAGATTACACTACAATCAAACCATACGATTCAAAACCAATCGTTGGTTCTTCTGCTTACAAACACAAGGCAGGAACACACCTTGCAGCAATTCTACGAAATCCTGCAGCCTATGAACCAATTCCACCAAGAGCCGTAGGAAACACTAGAAGAATTGTATTTGGAGAATTGGCAGGAAAGACTGGGGCAGCATATTTGATGTCTATTTTAGGTCTTAAAAAAGACGATGAGGGAGCCAAAGCAGTAGCAGCAGGTCTAAAAGAACTCAGAATGGGTGACTTAATCGAGATTCCACTAGCAGATAAACTTGAAAGAAAGATAATTAATGATAAATAAAGAGGTAAAGTTGAGAGATACCATGTCAAAATGTGAAGAATGTGATGCAGATATTTCCATTCCAAAGGATGCGATGGAAGGAGAAATTGTAACATGTCCAGAATGTGGCGCAAGTTTTGAATTAGCTAAAGGCTCAGATGGTTTCCAATTAAAGCCTGCCCAATCGGTTGGCGAGGATTGGGGGCAGTGAGTCCTGACATTACAATTCTTTATGATACCATCCGTTGGGAAGAAAAATCTCTACTAGAAGCAGGTAGAAAAAAGAACATCAACATACAGATGGTAGATTGTAAGAATTTAGCTCTAGATTTAGATAAAAAACCAGAAGATTACGGACCAGTCATTCAAAGATGTGTGAGTTATTATAGAAACTTACATTCAACTGCTGCACTTGAAGGAATGGGTGTAAATGTAGTGAATTGCCTAAACACAGGAATCTTTGCAGGAAATAAATTATTCACACACATGTTATTGAAAAAATACGGAGTTCCAACACCATATGCCGCTGTAGCATTTTCAAAAGATGCAGCAGTAGAACATTTAGAAGCACAGGGATATCCAAAAGTCATTAAACCAACTGTAGGTAGTTGGGGTAGGTTAATTTCAAAATTAAATGATAAAGATTCAGCAGAGGGAATCATTGAAAGTCGGGAAAGCATGTACCCAATATATCAAGTTCACTATTTAGAAGAATTTGTAAGTAGACCACCAAGAGATATCCGAGCCATAATGGTGGGAGATGACATTGTTGCAGCAATTTATAGAACTTCAGGAAATGGAAATTGGAAAACAAACATGGCACTTGGAGGAACTGCAGAACCATGTAAAGTTACACCAGAGATGGAAGAGATGTGCATAAAAGCTAAAAATGCAGTTCAAGGTGACATAGTAGGAGTAGATTTGATGGAAAGTGATGAACGAGGGTTAGTAGTTCATGAAGTTAACAATACAACTGAATATAAAAATACGGTGAGAGTATGTGGCGTAGACATACCTTCCTTGATGATCGATTACGTGATAAAAAATAAAAAGTGAAAATTGGAAACAACATTTACAGTCACACCAAGATTTGCAGTAAAGATGCTAGAGAAAGCACTTAGACTGTACACACCTTCGCTTAACGAAAAAGCAATGGCAGAATTTCTTGCAGATAAATGTGATGATTTAGGTTTTGAAGATATTCACATAGATGAGGTAGGAAACATAATTGCAAAAAAAGGTACAGGTTCACCAAAAATATTACTGTGTGGACACATGGATGTAGTTCCAGGAAAAGTCAAAGTCAGAAAAGAAGGTGATTCACTTTACGGTCGTGGTGCATCAGACGCAAAGGCTCCATTAATGGCAATGTTGTTTGCTGCAGCGTCAGTGCAAAACAATAACGGCACTATAATTTTTGTTGGTACCGTAGATGAAGAAGGAAATGCAACGGGTGTAAAAAATCTAGTAAAAAATCACATAGATGTTGATTATGCAGTATTTGGGGAACCAAGTGGAATTAAACAAGTAACTATTGCATACAAAGGAAGGTTAGCAATTAATCTCAAAGTAAGTGTTGATGATAGTGCACATGCAAGTGCACCTTGGCTTTCAAAAAATGCCATTGAAGAAACAATGATCTTTTCAAAAGAACTCAAAGAAGGTTTAGAAGCAGATCAAGATAAAAAAAGTAAAGGGATGTTGCTAACTGTAACATTAACTGAGATTAATGGTGGAACAAGTCACAATGTTACACCAAAAGAATGTGTCTCAACTTTCGATATTAGAATTCCAGTTGATACAAATTGCAAAATAGTAGAACAGAAAATTTCTGTACTGGTAAACGAAATAGCAAAAAAAAGAAAAGTTGAAGCATATTATTCAATTATTGATGAGACAGAACCTTTTGAAGCACCGCATAATTCTGCCATAGTTAGAGCATTCACTTTAGGAGTCATGGATGTAGAACATACGAGGCCAACTTTAATTAGAAAAACTGGAACCGGAGACATGAATGTAATAGGAAACCAGTGGAGCATTCCAGTAGTTACATATGGTCCAGGAGATCCACATGAAGCTCACACAATAGATGAAAAGGTATCCATTGATGAGTATCTAAGAGGAATAGAAGTTTTAAAGAGAATGATACATCATTTAAAAAGACTGCACGATAAAAACATGCAGTAATGCTTTGGTTTGTAGGTTTAGGAATTTCAGGTTTCAAATCAATTCCTGTTGAAGCTGTAGAGATTTTATCAAAAGCAGATATTATTTACTTGGAACAATTTACTAGTCCAATTGGAAAATCAGACATATTAAAAATTAAAAAAATTACAAAAGGTGAAGTCAAAGAAGGTAAAAGATGGCTAGTTGAAGATGGAAACGAGATTTTAAAATATGCAAAAATAAAAAAGGTGGTTTTATTATCTTATGGAGATCCATACATTGCCACTACTCATATTGAATTAAGAATTAGAGCCATTCAAGAGAAAATTAAGACCTATTCAATACACGCATCATCATCTTTAACCTCAATGATTGGAGAATGTGGACTTCATTTTTACAAAGTTGGGAGAATCGCAACTATAATGAATGAAATGAAATCATTGACAACTCCGTACTATGTCATTTACAAAAATATCATAGAAGGTAATCACACAATATTACTATTAGAGTATAATCAAGATAAGGATTTTTTTATGGATCCAAAAAATGCCTTATTAGGATTAATTGAAACCGAAAAAGGGCAAAAAAGAAATGTAATAAATCTATCAACACATGCAGTAGTTGCATCACGAATTGGATTCAAAGATCAATCAATCATATCAGGGAAAATTTCTAGTCTAAAAAAAATAGATTTTGGTAAACCACCTCATACAATTATCATTACTGGAAGACTTCATTTTACCGAGTCAGATGCATTAAAAATACTTGGAAAATGTTTAGACGAACCAAAAGATAATTCAGAAGAAACAAAGAAAATTTCAATTCAAATGATGAAAAAATATGTTCCAATGGTGAAAGAAGCGCTTGAAGAAATTGCACCATACTATAAAGATCAAAAAGAATTCAAGGTAATTCTTGAAAATGCAGAATTATACATTCAAGATGCAGAGAAATTTCTTGAAGAAGATCAAGATGAGGTTGCAATTTTAAGCATAGGTTATGCAGATGGTCTGGTAGATGCATTAAGATTAGCAAAAGGTTTAGAACCAAAAATGTGACATTATATCGATGAATTAAAGTGAGAGTAGTTTTAAAAAAAAGAACATTGGAATCGATAGAAAAAATAATTTTGACTCAGATGTATCTATCAGGAATAACAGGTAAACCATACATTGATAGTCTTAAAACAAAAAAAGGATTGACTGAAAATATTATTAATTCAAAAATAGATGAACTTGTAAAAAATAAATTAATTACAGAAGATAAAAGTGCTTTAACTGAATTGGGGAGATCTTCACTTAGAGTTGTATTAGCAGGGGGAGTTTTTGATATTATTCATCCAGGGCATATTCATACTCTCAATGCTGCAAAAATATTGGGTGATGTGTTGGTAGTAGTTGTAGCTACTGACAATACTGCAGTAAAAATGAAAAAAAGACAACCGTTACACAGAAAAGAGCAAAGACAAGAGTTGGTCAATTCTCTTTCAATGGTAGATCTTTGTCTCATAGGACAAGAGGATGATATTTTTAAGACAGTTAATCTCGTAAAACCACAAATAATTGCATTAGGGTATGATCAAGTACATCAAGAAAAATTCATTGTAGAAGGATGTAAAAAAATTAATCTTAATGCAAAAGTCGCCAGACTACAATCACCAATTCCAGAAAGCTCTAGTTCGAAAATTCAAAAAGAATACGGTGAATCTATTCATGGAATTTAAAAACCCCAACATAAAGAAACTATGAATTAATTGGAACAGTTATTGTAACGGGTGAACCATCTTGAAGTTTTCCAGTTTTTCTGATACACACATCAGAGATTAATTCAATTATAGAATCATCATGGTGTGTTCTCTCAAGAATTATCAATTCACAATTAATAGATTGATTAATTTTTGCATGAAAGCAATTAACCCAACCATAAGTTCTTTTTCCATCTGAAAAACTCTCAATTTTTATTCCTTCAAGATTTTCAAATTGCTTTATTGCTTCTTGATGAACTTTTTTATTCAATCTTACATTAAGAGTCCCAGGGTATGGTATGTATCCAATTTTAGATTTGAATTGTTTTGTATATCCTTTTAGAGACATATAATATGCACCTTCACCCATACCAGAAACCAAAGTTCCTTTTAGCTCAACAAATGATGGAGATGAACCAAGACTTTTTTGAAGTGCAGCAGATAATTTTACCATTTCAGAAAAACCCTTTGAAGTAATTTTTACAGAAATATTTCTTCCGTTGATTATTCTTTCAATGAATTGATTGTCTTCTAATTCAAGTAAATGCTTTGATGCAGCCTGCTGTGATTTTTTTATATTTTTACCTAATGAATTAGTAGTGATTGTAATAAAATTATTCTTTGCACCTTTAGAAAGAAGATAAGCTAGAGTTAGTATGTGCTGAATTTTTAGTTCAGTCATCAAGTAACACTATACTACGCCTAGGTCACCGAATGTTTTTAGATTTAGTCCATCAGAGTTTGTTAATTTTGCAACTCTGTGTCCAATAACACATTGAATTCCAGCGTTTTTGGCGCCTTCTAAAAGTCTCTGGGTAATAATACCATCCAATAGAAGATATTTGATGCCAGATTGTGTTGAGAGTTTGCTAACTACTTCACTGATTGGAACTTTGAAAATTTCTTTTTCATTCTCGTCTAATGCTACAGCTTCTAGTGTCTCATTTAGATTTGGAAAAATTCTAGACGCTATTTCGGCTACAGGTTTATCATCTGAGCTTTTCAAAACAGCTACAGGTTTTCCATGTTTAATTTCATCAGCAATAGGTCTTAGAATTTCATCAATTCTTTGAGGAGTTAGTTCTTCAACTTCTACTCCAGTATCTGCTCTTAATTCATAGTCAATCTTTACAACTGATGAAAGTTCTTTTAGAATAAAACCACCAGCTCGGTCTCCATCAATGAATGCAACTACAGTATCTTTTGAAGCACATAATTCTTTAATTGATTCATCAATTTTTGCACCTTCAATTGCAATTGCATTATCATATCCAGCTCTGAGTAGGTTAATGACATCAGCTCTACCTTCAACTAAAATTATCCATTTAGAATCAAAGACTCCAGAACTACATGTTAATTTAGATGGACCATAAGTAGACAATCTTTTAGAATCACCTTCATGAACATCTTTTAGCATACTTTCTCCTTCACTAACTGTTTTTGTAGCCCAACGTTGTTTGATTTCTTTAGCACGTCTTACAATGTCATCTTTTTTTGCTGCTCTTACATCATCAATTGCTTCTAATTTGAAGACACAGTCAAATGGACCAACTTTATCAATACTTTCAATTCCTGCTGCAATTAATGCGCAAGTATCAATATCAGTACTCATCGGAATAAGAGCATCACCATTTGTAGTATTAGAAGTAGATTTTGTGTTTACTTCTATACGACCTACTTTAGAAACTCGTTGTAGTTCGTTCAGATTCATCTCTGGGCCTAATAGTCCTTCGGTTTGACCGAAGATAGCCCCGATTATATCTGCTCGTTCAACAAGTCCGTCAACTTCAAAGGAAAGTTTAACATGATATTTGACAATTCCTGATTTATTGGACATACTTTCTTCATCTCCTTAATTATCATAATTTTGGTGTCTATTCTCGATATATGAGGGTATCGCAAGGATTTTCGATAAAGAAATGTAATTTTATAAAAAATATTCCAAGTATAGTTTACACTAGTTAATCAAAAAATGAAAAATGTTGTTTGATTATTCAGTGCTAAAGGAATGACCACATGAACAGGATTTTGTAACATTTGGATTATTGATTTTAAATCCAGATCCCATTAGGCTTTCAATATAGTCAACGTTTGCACCTTTTAGATGATCAACGCTGTAACTATCTACAAGTAGCTTGATACCAGTTTCTTCCATGACTAGGTCATCTTCTTCTGGTGCTTTTTCAAAGCCCATGCCATAAGATAGACCAGAACAACCGCCACCTTGAACATAGACTCTAAGGTATTGTGGGTTTTCAGCTTCTTCTTTCATGAATTCTTTGATCTTTTCAGCTGCTTTTGGTGAAACAGTGATCATTTTCTGTGTTTGTTCAGATGCCATAATAATAGAACTGAGGATTCAAATTATAATAAGTTTTTCACCCTGAGCCTACTAGTAATTCAATAAAATAAGAAAAGAAGTTAGGTATAGCTTATTTTTTAGATTTATTTACAAAAGCTGTCATGCGTTCTTCTCTATCAGGATGAGTAAAACAATTTCTCCAAGCGAGTAGTTCTACTGCAAGTCCAGTATCAAGATCTGCATTTCTTCCTTTGTTAATAGCAACCTTGGACATTTGTACTCCCATTACAGAGTTAGCAGCAATTTGTTGCGCCATTTTCAAAGCTTCTTCTTGAAGTGAGGCAAGTGGTACTACTTGATTTACTAAACCAATTTCCTTTGCTTCATCTGCTTTGATCATTTTACCTGTATAGACAAGTTCTTTTGCCTTTGCTATTCCTACAATTCTCATCAATCTTTGAGTTCCACCCCATC
>CAZDPM010000044.1:5096-11129 GCA_964507355.1 uncultured Nitrosopumilaceae archaeon | reverse complement strand
CTCGTAAGCGTTAGGTCGTGGGGTCAGAGCCCACCCGAGGCTTATTTCATAATAATTTAAAATTTTTTATTTTTTAATATTTAATCATCAAGTGTTTCGATATCTGTTTCTAATTCTTTTCCCAATCCTTTCCACCATTGTATTGTCTCGTTAGCCATTTGCTCTCACAATTGCTCTTAATTCTCCTTTATAGATCTGTCGATTGATTAAATATTGATTAACACTCTCAAATCTTAAATATTTCATACGGAACTATTTTGTTTTTGTCTTAATTTTTTACGATAAATTATAATTGCTAGTGTTCCAACCGCACAACCAAAAAATACTGGCCAACGTAATTCATTTCCGATCATCCCTATGGAAGAATAAATTGTCCCACCAATTAATCCCAGTCCAATCAGTTCAAGAATTTTTATCATTATTTTTCAATTATATCTTGGTTAATTCAAAAAGATATATGGTTTTGTAAATCATACTGGTTGTGGATAAATATCTAATGGTTGTCATGATTTTTCTTATCGTTACAATTCCAATAGCATTTATCTCGCCTACAACTGGTAAACTCTATAATCAGCCACTTATTCCATTGTTTTATACTGCAATTGCGGGCATATCTGTAATTATCATTTACAGCTCATATAAAGACAGAAAGCAAAAACAAAAAGATAAGATAAATCGAAGATCTAAAAAATAAATTTAAAGTTCTAATCCAAAGGATTCTGCAATACCCGCAAATTTTGCATAAGATTCTAAGTATTGTCTTCCTTTTTCAGTTATTACAAATGTGTTCTTGTTGTCGAATTCTATTTTGTTAATTAATCCAGAACCTGTTAAATTCTCTAAGAACTTGGATAATCTGGAATGCGATAAATTTGCCTTTGTTAGTAATGATGTTGTTTTGATACCCTGTTGACCTGATTGTTTTGTGACAGTCAAAAGATCTGCGACAATCTGCATGCTTGTTCTATAGGAAACCATATGATAATGGAAATAAAACCAAGATATAAGGGTATTACCACTAATTCAGATCAGATAAATACACTCTAATCTGATTTTTGCTATATTGCCATCCTCTTCTATTCCGTGGTTTGATAGTTTTATGGGTGTCGCATATCGCTATTACGATCTTAGGATGAATATTGTTCCTTTATTTACTGATAGGAAAACTGCTTCAGCTATTTGGCACGATAAAATACACTGGTGGCTTGATTCATCAATCAAGGTTAGATTTGTTGAGATCCATGATGAATATTGGATAATTATTGGTTCTGACTCTCAGCACCCAGAATCTAACATCTCTTTTTTTAAGGTATTACAAAAATCTGAAAATTATGAACGATTCAAGAAGGGCCATGGAGGTGAAGCATATTTACGATTGGGAATTTACACTAAAAAATCTCGTAAAGATGTAAAAAATGATGCATTATGTGATTGTGGACATACAGCAGAAGATCATGATGAAGGTGATAATGATATGTGTTTGTACAATGATTGCAATTGTAAAACATTTTCTAGTTTTCAAGTTAATCTGCTAAAAAGAAAAAAAACAATTACTGATATTGTATTTCTTGAAGAAAAAGATGCCAAAGAAGATCCCCTTGCATGGAATTGTCTTTATGTTAACAAATATTCAAAATCTGACTAGTTTTATTCTTCTTTATTTACTCTTACGTGATCTCCTGGATAATGTTTATCGATCTTCTTTGAATAACAATCCCCACAAATAGGACCTTTGATCCCCCATTCTTCCATTGGATTGAAACGTAAAGATATTTTGTTATTGCAAATTGTACATTTTTCTTTAGTTCCCAAATCAATTCTGCTCTTTTTGATCTATATAAAAAAGATTCTAGATTTGAGAAATTATTTGAAAAATCATGTTAAATAATACTGGTTTATATGAATTCTAGGTAGGTAGTCTGACCAGTGTAAACCTCCTGCAAATTTTTACTTGGTTAGACTTCTACCTTTTTAAAATCTAAAACAAGTTATTTGCAAGTTTTTTCAAGGCTAAAATTTCTTCCTCTTCTTGCCTTATTTTTTTATCTATTACTCTAAGCATTGAATCATTCCATACGTGTTGTGAGAAAAAATTATGTTTTGTATTTGCCAATTCTATTTCGTCATCCACTACTGTATCTTCTAAAAACTTTGTCACTATCACATCTGCAATTTTTAGAATTCTAGAATTTAGTTTAAAACTACGAAATATTGGTTCCATTCTTCTTACATCACTTTTAAAATCTCCTCTGGTTTCTAGAATTTTTTTATGTAAAATCCTGAAATAAACTCCAACATAAAATAATGTTGCATATCTTTTTGTTTTATGTCCTCCTTGTTTTCCATACTTCAATGTTTTTTTTGCATATTCTTTGACTAGATATGGATAAAGTAAAATTCTATAATCATCTTTTAGGTTATCATTGAATACGTCATCATATTTACTTCCTCTTGGAAGAAATTGAGATGGTGAACTATATGCTTCTGTCGGTCTTTGTTCAATTCCAGCAACTAGAGCTTGTATGGCATCTTTTGCAACAATAACTTTTTTGTGATTGTCTGGAAGATACTCATTGTATAGGGAATCTCCTTGATGTTCTGATTGTTTTGATTTAGATTTTGTATCAAAAGATCCTGCTTGAATCTCGTAAAAATATCCACAATTTTTTAATTGCGATTTGATAGATTTATGAAAATCCATTAGTGATACAAGATCTTTTCCTCTAACTGAATTCTGTGAATTTCTATATTTTGTAATATTGTTTTGCTCTTGTTCATCATCTGCTTTGATTATAGTAACTGTCATAGAACCATCCATGTTTTTAGTTCTCTTTGAATGATCAAGAATTGAATTAGAAGTCTGTGCACCATTTACAATTTGTGGTGCATATAGTTCAATAAGATTATCTCCTAATTCTTCAAAATCACTAACTACAATTGTAATTCCATTGTTATAATAAAAAAATTTTCCTGGATTACTTTGAAGGGTTTCTCTCAATCCTTTGTTTACTGTTGTTTTAAATTGCATCCATTGTCTTATGTTTGATTCAAACACATAATCTCTGTTTTTACTAACAAATTCAGTTAATTCTCTAAGTTTTAAAATACCCAGAATTGTATTCTCATGTCTAAGCATTCTCTCTAATTTGATTGATGATTTTTTTCCAGCTGCAGGTTTTTTTATCCGCTCCCATAATTTTTGAATGATTTTTTCAATGTCTATTATTTCAATTAAATCATCTTGGTACTCTACTTTTTGATCTGTTACATAACAGCATTTTATTTTTAGATTTTTTTCTTTGATTTTTGTAACAAGTTGCGCTAACTCAGGCCTCATTTTTGAAACATCTTTTCCAAGTAACCGTTTGGCATCTTCTTTAAATTTAGCAATTGCTTCAAATGAATGAGATGTCCCATATTTTGATTGAAACAAACGGATGGTGTTATCCGAAAAATCTACTGGTAGATATGCATCGATACCTAGATCATTTGCGCCATCTACAATTGCATCAGCTGCATCATCTTCAGTGGCCTCAAAAACCCGAGTAAGGACCCATTGCAGAAAATTATTGCCTTTTTCTACATCACTTTTTGAATCTTCAGCATATTCTTGTATGCTCCCTCTCACATTTTCTGAAAATCCTTCTAAAGGCACACTAGAATTTTTGTGAGCTAAAAGAACATGTGACCCCGGTATGTATTCTAATAAACTATTGCCATTTTGAGCCAATTATAATTTCTAGTATGTTATATATTTAGAGAATTTGGTAATTACATAATAACTCAGTTCTATATGTGATGTACTTGAAGAAAATAATGATACTAACCTCAATTTTTATAATAATTATAACTGCAGTTGGTATTATGCTGATATCTCAAAATGATAATTTTGTTCAAGATACTGATGATTCAAAATTAAAACTCAAAGTAGATGTTGTCATGCCAACAAAAGTTTCACGTCCAGGATGTGAAAAAACTGATTCTTGTTACAACCCGTCAAAAATTTCAATAAATTCCGGTGATTCAGTTACTTGGTTAAATCACGATGCAGCATTTCATAGCGTGACTTCTGGTTATTATGGAGAACCAAGTGGACTTTTTGATAGTGGATATTTAGATCCTGATATGTCTTTCACATTTATTTTTGAAAATTCTGGTGTCTATGATTATTTTTGTACATTACATCCGTGGATGAAAGGTCAAGTAATTACTAATTAAAAATACTCGAAGGTACCCGAGGGAGTCGAACCCCCTTGTATAAGCTTTGCAGGCTCACGCATAACCGTTCTGCCAGAGTACCGTTTTGAAAAATATGAATTGAATAATTAAACTCTTTAGATTAAATGTAATAATTTGATTAAAAAGCAAAATACATTATATGATGTAATTAGTGATATTCCTATCTAAAACACATAGATAATACATAATCATAAATAAGTCAAGAGAAAGAATCGGACAATGAAGGCAGTAATTTTAACTGGAGGTCTTGGAACTAGACTTCACCCATATACATTATTTGTTCCAAAACCAATGTTACCATTAGGAGATAAACCACTATTAGAGCATTCAATTAATTGGTTGAAAAAGAATAATATCAAATCCATTGTATTATGTGTAAGTTATTTGCGGAAAAACATTCAAGATTATTTTCAAGATGGAACAGATTTTGGAGTAAATATTGAATATGCAGTTTCCCATAAACCATTAGCAACAGCAGGCCAGCTTAAAAGTGCGGAAAAATTCATAGATGATACTTTTGTCTGCATGTATGGAGATTCAATATTTGATTTTAAATTAAAAGAAATGATCAAAAAACATCAAAAAAACAAAGCATTTCTCACATTATGTCTATATGAATACAAGTACAAATTACCATATGGAGTAATTGATACTGATAAAAAAGATAGTATTACCGCGTGGAGAGAGAAACCAGAAATTATATCAAATATCAACACAGGTTGTTATGTTATGGAGCCAGGTGTATTTTCTTTAATTCCAGAAGATATCCCTTATGGAATGGATAAGGTTCTAGATAAAGCAATGTCAAAAAAGAAGAAATTGAATAGTTTCTTGATTAAAAGTGGGTTTACAGATGTCGGAGATATGGCATCATACAAAAAGGTATATCAAGAATTTAAAGATAAATTAGGCAAGATCTAAATTTCTAAAAGTGTTTTACTTTTCTACTTATATGTGGTTGCAGCAGTAAGGAACCATAATTTTAGGTCATGATAACATGTAGGCCATTTTTAGAAGCACAAATATAGTTGTGACTCATTATAACAACAATGACATCGCCTTTTGAAGGAGATATATATGATTCAGCAGATATACTTAAAGAAATTCAAAATGAACGTATGATTTATCTAATTAATTCATCGTCAAGTGCACGAAAGGTGTCCGATAAGATGAAAAAAGGAGTAGAAGATATAACAAAAGCAATGGAGAACGCCCAGAATGTGGTGCAGCATAGAAAAAAATTACTAGAAGAAATGAAGATTAATTTATTTGAAAAAAAAGAAAAGATAAAAAAATTACAACAAGAGTTAGAACATACAAGAAAACGTATTGAATCATCTGCTAAAAAAACATTAGATTTGGAGACAAAGGCTAACAAGATAACATCGGCAATAGAAAAAATTAAAGAGGCATCTCAAGAGATAGATCAAAAATATCTTGAGCAGTCTCAAAATGAACTAATGAATCTATTTGTTAAAGTGACATCTGATGCAGAAAAGGCTCAAAGTGAACTTAATGCAGCAAAAAGAATGGAATCTATAATATCCAAAAAATTGCAAGATATTGAAATTGATTACGATAAATTGGAGAATGAAACACTTGACGAAACAAAAGAGATGGAAGTAATCATATCTAATGTATCTAATACTATTCAACATATTATGACAACATATGATGAGATAGTAGATGCGTCAAAAGATTTGTTAAAATCAGCAATATCTACGACTATAAAATCTGCCGAACAAAATTATGCCAATGAACAAAATTATGCCAATGAACAAAATTATGCCAATG
>CAZDPM010000044.1:0-4996 GCA_964507355.1 uncultured Nitrosopumilaceae archaeon | reverse complement strand
GAACAAAATTATGCCAATGAACAAAATTATGCCAATGAACAAAATTATGCCAATGCAACCAATCGCATCAAAGTGGCAATATGATACACCATATAATAATAAGTTATTTATCCAATCCACATTTTTAGAATATAAAATATAGATAGTGATTTAATGTCAGAAAACAATAATAACATGGAATTATCTCTAGTTGAAAAAAATAAGATAGATGATTTAAATCTAAAACAAATAGAATATTTTTCCAATTTATCTATTTCCAAAGATACTATAATTGTGACAGAATCCAGTAATGCAATAGCAGTTACCATACGTAAACTTCTTACCAGTTTAGGTTTTGAAAATATTTATCTGTACAAAAACATTAATGAGGCTATAAAAACTTTCTCGCAGTTCATAAATGAAGACATAAGCATTCCAATGATCATAGACTATGAATCAGATAATGATATTCAATACCATATCAATGAGATTCTAGAAATTCAACCTAGTGCAAAGATAATAATCATAACAACAAAGGAAAAATCAGATCCCAGAATAACTAGATTGTTAGATATTGGAATATCTTCAATTATATACAAACCGCTTAACATGGAAAATATCAAAAAATCTCTACACACACTTGAAGAAAATAGTAGCCATCAGGAACAAAAAACAGAAAAATTTTTTGAATTGTTAATAAATTCACATAATCAAATAAGTATCAACAAGATCAAAGATATTTTAAAAATGGAACAGTCAGAAATTGAAAGTATTATAAAAAATTCAATAGATGATAAAAAAATTATTATAAATAAGGAAATCTTAGAAGCTGTATGCAATCAATGTAATTCCGCAAATGTTAGTTACATCTCAGAATGTCCTCAATGTAACGGAATCAATTTTAGACAACAGGGGTTAATAGAGCATTATAACTGTGGAGAAGTTTATCCAAAGGAAGGGAATTACAACACATGTCCTAAATGTAATAAACATATAGGTGCTGTTGGCAAAGACTATAGAGAATTTTTAGAATATTATACTTGTTCTAGTTGTAATGAAAGATTTTCTAAACCCCTATCAAAATTTATCTGTTTTGAATGTGGAAATATGTTTGTTGAAAAATTGGCTTCTTGGAAAAAAAGTAAAGTGTTTAAAATCCAAAAATAAATTTTACATTAAAATTTTAAAATGAACTACCATTCAGATCCTTTGTTAAGATAAGCTCTAAGATAAGCTCTAAGATTAACCATTCTCAGATAAGGTCGATAAAAGAAAGTCATTAAAGGTACAAGATAAGATAGTCTTAGATAACAAAGTTTACCCGAATAAACTGTAGCAAATAAGAAAGTTACAAACTCTAATATCAAGAACACACACATGACAAATGTTAGTGGGTAAACCAAAACATGCAATACATCACCAACAAGTAAAATCACAGAGATTATTCCAAGAACTGCAAGACCCACAGGAAATAGCAAGCTTAGCACTATATCCAACAGATACATATCAACATAGGATATGCTATCTTTAATTGTGAATTTATGAAGAAGATTTCTGTTCTTAGACAATGTTTGAAATTGCCCATAGGCCCAACGATTTCTTTGTTGTATCCATATAGGCCATGTTGGAGGACAGTAAGTATATGCAATCGAATTAGGAATAAACCGTATTCTACCACGTGTTTTCCTAATTTTTAACGTTAGATCAAAATCTTCAGTGAGAGTGTCTTTATCAAAAGTATGGAGATTTTTAATTAAATCTTTTTTAAATATTCCAAATGCACCAGAAATAACTAATAATATATTAAATATGGAAGTAAAACGTCTCCCAAGTTCTATTGCAATCATATATTCATATTTCTGTAATTTAGTTAGGAGGTTATCAACTCCAGCATCTCCTGCAAGTATCTTGACATTTCCAGAAAGTGCAACCGTATTTTCATCATTAAAATATGGAGCAGCATTTTTTAGTGCATCTTTATCTAATTTTGTATCGCCGTCCATACACAATACATATTCTCCTGTAGCATAATTCATACCATGATTCAGTGCTGCCGCCTTAGAACTTTGAACAGGATCACGATGAACTAATTTGATCAGACCTTTTTCTGCAAAAGAATTGGCAATTGCCCAAGTATTGTCTTTTGAACCATCATCAATTACAATAATTTCTTTATTTGGATAATCAGTTGCAAGTGCAGATTTTATAGATTCTTCAATACCTTTTTCTTCGTTATGAGCAGGAATTAAAATAGAAATTTTTTTGCTAAACATTATGGGTGTTAGATTATTCAGAGGTCTATTCCATTTAGGTTTACGAACAATTAAGTAAACTGTAAAAAATGAAATTTTAAAAATGGAACGTGTGTAATCAAAAAATATGGGAAAGATTATCAAAATAACAGCTAACAAAGGAATAATGGCAAAATCATATTGAATCCAATCTAAAAATGACTCACCAGATATCCTCAATATGCCGTAATCACGTAACGGAATTGTGGCAAAAGAACTTTGAGTTGTTTTATCGTATATTACAATTGTATTATACACATTAAAATCGATGTTTTTTAAGAGATATCTATTATCTCCAGCATTTATGTATACTTTTCCAAGTTCAATTGAATTATTTGAATTATTACACGTTGCTTTGGATGTTGATGTAATAATACATGCAATAAGATTTGGCCCATTCATAAACATATTTTTGGATTTGGTAGAGACATATTCATTTTCATCATAATCTAATGAAAAATTCTCAAGTGTGATTAACGATGTATTCTCAATACTTTTGGTTATCACTTGACCATGTGCAGTGATATCATTCAAGCCAATAAAAAATCCTGTTTTTTTGGTAATTTCTATGGATTTGAATTTTGGCTCTTGAACCACATTGAAATTTGATATAAACGAATTCCAACCAATATCTAAAGATGTGATGATATTTCTTTTATCCTGTAAAGTGATTTTGGCAAAAGGCTCTTCCAGAAAATGATCATATATTATTACAGTATCATATTTTCGTGTATCGATCTCATTTAGCAGAAAATTATGATTTAAAGTATTTTCCGTAAATTTTCCAATATAATATTCGTCATTGTTATATACTCCAAGAAAATTACCAGTGACTCCATCATATCGAAAAATATCTCCATAGATCCCACCCATGACATATAAATTCCCGTCTTGTCCAAATCTGATGTCTCTTAACTCAGTCAAACCATCATTTCCAGGATTTACAAATAATTTATCAAACTCTCCAGAAACAGTAAAACGTGATATCGTGTTTTCACCATAATTAATAATCAAAACATACTTGCCATCTGGAGTTAATGTGAGATCAGTTGGATAATCAAGTGTGTCACTTTTTTCAAAAAAATCATCGACATATCTTCCAGTTTCAACATCGTATGCAAGTATTTCGTCATTAACAGGATTACTTGCAAACAGATGTTTACCATCCTTTGTAAAAATAATACTTCTTAATTCAATAGTCTTCGAGTCTTCATTTGTTGAACGTGGGGATTCTGCAAATTTACTTAGTAATCTTCCAGTTTTAATATCATACTGATACACACCATTATTATTTTCATTAATGACATAGAGGTTACCATCAGGACCAAATGCAATACCTCCAGGACGAATCAAATCTCCAGTATCTTGAATAAAGATATCCAGAGAATTGGTTTTAAGGTTATATTTCAGAATTTCGTTATTGTTATGGTTTGAGATAAACAATACATCTTCTTTGATAGAAAGTCCTTGAGGTGTTTGCAATACCCCATTCCCTTCGGTAATTGCAATGTCATTGGCAAAATTATGTTCTAAGTCATATTTAATTATCTTATTATTCATACTACTGCTTACATAAAGAACATTGTTTTTAGCATCAAAAACTAATCCCTTGGGTCCGTCTAATCCGTCCTTATTAGTTAACAATGAAATAAATTGTTTTGAATTCAAATTATATGATAGAACCTCATTTGTATCAAAAATGCTTATATACAGAATATCGTCGTTACCCAATTCAAGACCATGTGGAATTCCTGGCAACTTTACCTCATTTAGAAATTTACCCGTCTTCGTATCATACTGTAGTATTTTATTTGTATTAGTACTTCCAACATAGAAATTTCCTGTTTCCTTATCCAACACATTTCCAACAGGATCTTGTAGTCTATGATCTCTGCTTGAAATAAACTCATCTACAAAATTACCATTATTTGAATCATAACGTAAAATTCGATTATTGTCATAGCTAGAAACATAAAGATAATGTTCATCAAAAGATAATTGTTGAGGATTACGTAAACCCCCGTTATTTTGAGATACAAACACATCAATGAATGCTCCATCGTCACCGTTAAATCGGAAAATTTTGTCATCACTGCTGACATAGAGGTTACCATCAGGACCAAATGTGAGATATGATGGTCCTTGTAATTGATCACGTTCAGTTTTTACAACAATATTTGAAAAAAGACCACTAATTCCATCATATCTGATAATTTCATTTCTGAGATTATCAGAAACATACAATTCACCATCAGGACCAACAATGGAATTTTCTCTGTTGATAAGTGCTCTATCAAAAGATACTCGGAGTTTACTCAAACTCTTCTCTGTATCTTCTTGATAACAGTAAATATCATCTGTAAGGTAACTATTAACACATATTTTACCATTAAAAATATTAATTTGTTTTGGTTGATATAGCCCAAAAGAAGCATCAGTTACAAATTTCTCTGTTTTTATTATTTCACTATCTTGAATGATGTTTTGTATGATTTCATTTGTATCACTACTTAGAACATAGAGGTTACCATCAGGACCAAATGTAATTCCTGTCGGTTTTTTGATTTCACTTGAGTTTACAAACACATCCTGAAATGTTCCATCAGGGGCGTACCTGAGGATTTCATCAGTATTTCCACTGCTGACGTAAAAAAACCCAGATAAATCAACATTTACATCCATAGGATTACTTAACCCTCCACCGCTAGCAAATACATCTAAAAATT
>CAZDPM010000043.1:0-11270 GCA_964507355.1 uncultured Nitrosopumilaceae archaeon | reverse complement strand
AATTGATAGTATACACTCTTTCTAGTTCTTGAGACATCTAGCCAACCTCCACATCTGTTGATCTCCAAGCTCTACGCTTTGGATTTGAACGAACGCCTCTTTTTGTCCTAAGAATAATCCAAGCTGGAACAGCTGATGTCTGTCTTGTCTTTTTTAACAGACGAATTTTTCTTGGAGACGATTTACGTGCGGCCATATTTTTCAGGCACGAAGAGCTCTTTTTAAATGAATCTCAGGAATTTATGCGATGTGTAATTTGTTTTAATATTCTTGCAGAAGCTCCCCAGATAATTTTATTTTGGTACTCAAAGGTGTACGTTTCTTGTATCCGGTTATGACTTGGATTTGGATCATTAGCCATTGTCTTCAAAAAAGGAACTAATGGAATATGAAAAATTTTTTCAACTTCATAGTTTGCTGAAAGTGTTGTAATTTCATCAACTACCGAAACAAAAGGCAAAATAGTAAAACCAGAATTAAGAGTGATAACGGGATCAAGTTGTCCAGTTATTTGATCTTTTGAAATTCTCAAACCTATTTCTTCTTCAGTCTCTCGTAATGCAGTATCTAAAAGATTAGAATCATTTGAATCAAATTTTCCTCCTGGAAATGAAATTTCCCCAGCATGAAAATTCAGATGCTTTGGCTTTTCAGTCATTACAACAATAGGATCTTTACCATAAATCACAACAAGAATAGATGCTAGTTTGTTTGTTCCATCATGTTCTAAGATAGGATTAATTTTACTTGAGAGTGATATTTTCAATGTTTTCAAATCCATCAAGAATGTAAGAATCATCTATTTTATTGAGTTTTTGTTTAAAGGTTTTAACCAAGTTAAATTGGAGATTCTTTGTGGCAGTAATCTACGAAGTAAATCCACCAAAAATACTAGATGGTGAAATAAATTCATTAGTTGAAAAACTCATACAAAGAGTTTCAGATATTAGTAATTCGTGTGATGGTATTCATGTAACAGATTCGGTGTTAGGCACTAAACGAGTTTCAGCATTATCTATTGGAAGACTACTAAAAAAAGAACATCCAAATTTGCAAATTACAATCAGCATGAGAGTAAGAGACAAAGACATGAATTTGATTAAACATCTTACACTAGAAGCAATTGGATTGAAGTTAGACGGAATTCTGATTCTTAAAGGAGATCCATCAAAAGATAATCCGACAGATTCAGGTCTAATTCCAAGTCAGGTGGTAAAGGATTTGAATGAGTTAGGGTACGGAGGGAAAATGAATTTTTTCCTATCATTACCAAGTAACCCTAACTTTGAAAAAATTCAAAAAAAATTAACTTCAGAACCTAAAGGTTTCATGACACAGGTAATTCACTCAATAGAACAAGTTCAAAGAATTTCAAACGAATTAAGACCAAAGGGATTTAGAATTATTCCATGTATTTTACTACCCTCAGAAAAAAACAATAATTCAGCAAAGTTTTTAGAGTTAGATTGGTCAAATTACAAAGAAAATCCATCTAGTTTTATCAAACAAATTCACAGTATTTCAGGAGATGTGTTAGTTACATCACCTAATGATTTTACATTTGCAAAAGAGGTATTAAAGAAGATCTAAAGCACAAAATATTGTGATTCTGGATGATGTACCACAATTGCAGCGGTAGATTGTTCTGGAATTATTTGTCCTGATTCAGTTAATGTCATTCCAGATTTTTCTGGTTGAAGCAGATTCCAAACTAGTTCATGTTGCATTACATCAGGACAGCTAGGAAAACCCCAACTGTATCTAAGACCGCCTTTTTCTCCTAGTCTGAATTCAGATTTTATTTTCCGATTAATCCATTCTGCTAATGCTTCAGCTACTTCTACAGCCAAACCATGTAAATAGTATGCATCTGTATACTTGTCTTCTTGATTCCATTTCTCGATAACATTGGAAACTTTGGTTCCAACTGTAACCGCTTGAAACGCAACAATATCATTTTCTCCAAAATAATCAGTTAGACATAGATGACTAGATTTTGAAGAACGTGGAAAATCAAATTCAATACTTTCTCCATTTGGATTATCAACTACAAGTTTACCATCTTTATTATGACATTTGAAAAAACCATATACAATTTCAGGTTCAAATAATTTTTCTCGAATTATTCGAATTTTCCACTCATTGAGCAATATTTCATGATCTGCTTCAGAGTCAGCACCTGCTTTTCCACGCAATCCCCAAGATAACTTGAACAGTGATTTTTTATCAATCAATTCCCAAACTTCGTTCATTTTAATTTGATCAGATTTCAATCTTATTGGAGTTCCAATGACTACTGGAGTATGCGGAACTACAGGTTTAATGTTACTTTTTGGAAGAGTTGAAGTGTCAATGACAGCAGTAGATCTATCTTTCCACTTTTCAAGTTTCTCCTTCCATTGAGCAATAAATTTAGACTTTTCATTTGAAACTAGTGTATCCATAGTCTTCAAACCTTCAAACATGGTATTACAATAAAATACTCCAGATTCGTAAATACCATCTTCTTTTGCAATTCTATTGATGTAATTACTATTGATTGCAGCACCGCCACATAAAATTGGAATATTCATTTTATTTTTTCTTGCATGCTCTACAAAATATTGCATCTGCTTTGATGTAGAAACCAATAGTGCAGATAATCCTATAGCATCAGGATTTACTTCATCTATTTTTTCCAAGAATTTTTGTAATGGGACTTGTTTTCCAAGGTCATAAACAGCATAACCATTATTTTGGAAAATAGTTTTAACTAAATTCTTTCCAATGTCATGAACGTCGCCATAGACTGTTCCAAGAACTAGTTTTCCTTTTGAGGTACCTTCTTCTTGGATTAGATATTTTTCTAGTTCTCCCACAGCTGCCTTCATACATTCCGCAGATTTGAGAACAAATGGTAGAATTAATTCTCCTGAACCAAATTTATCGCCAACTTCCTTCATTGCAGAAAGTAAATCCTCGTTTAGTGTTTTGATAGCGCCATCATGAGTGACTTCAGTAGGTGCATTCAAAGAAAGAATTCCATCATGATCTTCAATAATATCATTTTTGCCTATTTTTTCAGCAATTGCAGAAACAACATCGTTTTGAATTCCATCTTTGAGTCTATTTACAATTCTAAAGTTTGCACGTTTTCCAGCAGGCCAACTTGGATCTACATCCTCTTTTTTAGAAGCATTATGGATTTGTGAGCCAGTGTTCTCAAAGTGAATAATTAGTTCTGATAGCGCATTTGGATGAGTATTAAAAATTAAATCTTCAGCAATCTTTTTTTCTTTTTCGTCAATTTCCCCATAAGGAATTATTTCTTTTGCATTTACAATAGCCGTGTCTAAACCATATTTCACTGCATGATACAAAAATACAGAATTGAGTACTTTTCTTGCATATGGAGCAAGACCAAAACTGATATTACTTAATCCTAAAGTGGTTAACGAGTTTGGGAATTTTTCTTTGACAAGTTTTATTCCTTCCAAAGTATTTTTGCCTGCATCTAAGAATTCGTCTTCTCCAGTAGCAAGTGTAAATGTAAGAACATCAAAAATAAATTGTTCAATTTTTAATCCATATTTTTTTCCTGTTTCATAAAGTAATTCTGCAGTTTCTACTTTCTCTTGAGGAGTTTTTGCCATACCTTTTGGTCCAATACATAGTGCAATTGCAGGTAAACCGTACTTTGCCATCAATGGTGCAAGACGTTCAAATCTACTTCCATTACCTTCAAGATTAATTGAATTAATTATAGGTCGTCCAGGAATTTGCTCCACAGATGCTTCTATCACATCAGGATCCGTTGAATCAATTACAAGCGGAGCATCAATTTCTAAACTTAGTTTTTTAACAAGATTTAGCATGAATTGTTTTTCATCAGCTCGTTCAGTAGTTGCAACACAAATATCAAGACAGTGTGCACCATCTTCTACTTGCGTTCTTGCCAAGTCAATTAATCCATCATAATCATCATTGAGTACAAGCTGTTTTGCTTTTCTAGAACCTTGAGTATTGATTCTCTCACCAATTATTAGAGGCGGAGGTAATTGCTTCAAATCAACTGCTTTTTGTGCTGAGCTAACTCTAGGAATAGTCAATATGATAAATTCTCCTCAGTTTTTCTAAATACTTAACCCTTGACAGAATAAGCTTTTTCGTCAATTACTTTTCGTAGTACAGCAATATGTTCAGGATTTGTCCCACAACAACCGCCAATTATTCTAACTTTTTTATATTGTTTAAGAAAATCACCTAGTAATTCTCCCATTTTTGTAGGAGTCATTTTGTAAACAGCTTGTCCACCTTGATTTTCAGGCATACCTGCATTTGGCACTACCAACAAATTATGCTCATTTTGCTCATCAAGCCATCTAACACTTGGAATCATTTCAGATGGACCTGTAGAACAATTCAAACCAAAAAGATCAATACCCATATCAGATACAGTAGTATAAGCAGCTTGAATATTTGTCCCAAGTAACATTTTTCCATATTGATCCAAAGTGGTATTTGCGATAATTGGAACTTTTTTTCTAGTTTTTTTCATTGCATTATGACATGCTTCAATTACAAGTTTTACTTCCAAAATATCTTGACTTGTTTCAATCAAAAGAGCATCAACACCTCCAAGAATCAAACCTTCAGCCTGTAATTCAAATGCAGATCTAATTTCACCAAGAGGTTTTTGTCCCAAATCAGGATCATTTGAACTTGGAAGGTAACCAGATGGTCCCATAGAACCTATTACATATCGAGGTTTGTCATTATACTCTGAGCAAACTTCAACTGCAAGTTGTGCAATTTTTTTATTAAAATTAACTGTTTGATCACCAAAACCATATTCATCTAATTTTATTTTATTTGAACCAAAAGAATTAGTTTCAATACAATCAGAACCAGCATCCAAATAACTTTTATGAATTTTTTTAATCCATTCTGGATGAGTGATAACTAAACCATCGTTAAACCCATCTTGATTATTTGGAAAATCTTCAGGTTTTGGATTATATTTTTGAATCTCGGTTCCCATTGCCCCATCAAAAAGCAAGACTCTATTTTGTAACGCAGCAAGGAATAGTTCTTTTTGGACCAATTTATTTTTAAAATAGCCCTATACAGTTTAACTCTTTTGAGAAAAATACTCAGAGGGGGTTTAATCCATATATTGAAATTAGGTGAGAAAAAGTTTTTTGTACATTTATGCAAAAGATTCAACTAAACAATCTAGTTCGTAGTGCAACTTTTTTTCAACATGCTGGAGTCTCTATGGTATTTGTATTCATGCCTTTAATTGCAAAAGGAGTCACAAGTTCAATTTTTGAGATTGGGTTAATCATTGCATCATTTAGCTTTGCACAGATTTTATCTGAAATTTATTTTGGCAGACATTCGGACAAGAAAGGAACTAGGCTCAGATTCATCAGAATTGGTTTTATTGGATGCGCAATAACCTTTGGCCTACACTATCTTGCAGAGGATATAACATTGCTATTTCTGGTAAGAATTGCTGCAGGTGTTGCAAGTGGTATAATGATTCCTGCAATGATTGCTTATACCTATGAGGCAAACATAGAGAAGAAGCGAGCCGCAACAGTAATCTCATTTCATGCATTAGGATGGCTTGCAGGAATTGCAGCTGCGGGTCTTGCAAGTGATCTAAAAATACTTTTCATGATGAGTGCAGCTTCGTTTGCGATAGGATTAATCTTTACAATTAAGATGCCAAATCCGCTCCAAGAAAAAGAAATAGAACCTGGAACAACAAAAAAAGTCATTTCAAAAAATAAATTTCTCTTTACATCGTTATTACTAAGACATGTGGGAGCTGCTGCTGTCTGGACGATATTTCCAATAATGTTAATGGAAAAATTGGGTGCAGAACTTTATCAAATATCAATTATATATGTTGCAAATACATTGACTGCATTTATTCTGATGAATTTAATGGCAAGTAAAATCAAAATTTCAAATGTAACTAAATTCAAGATTGGAGTTGGTTTCACTGCATTTGTATTTGTAGGATTATCACTCATTACAGAATGGTGGATGGCGATGCCGTTTATGGCACTTGTTGGAGGAACTTGGGCATTTTTATTTATTGGAGGAAATTTTCATCTCATGGATAACAATCCACGTTCCACATCAACTGGGATATTTAGTTCTACAATATCAATTGCTACCGTAATAGGCCCAGTAATTGCAGGAAGTATTGCATTTGTATTTGACTATATTGCAGTGATGTATTTTGCAATTGCTGTGATCATTGTGGCATTTGCAGTGTCACTAAAAATAAAAGCAGAAAAGATTAACGAAGTCCCCATCTAGACATAACTTTATTTTCAATTCGCTTAAAGATAACACCGTCAATAACAATTCCAATCATCATAATTACTAACATTATTGCAAATACTTGAGAGATATCATTTAGCTGTCGTCCTACATTAAGTAAGAATCCCAACCCTAGAAATGAAAATAACAATTCGGCTCCAATTACACCTCTCCATGCAAATGCCCAACCTTGTTTGAAACCTGAAATCAAATGAGGAAACGCTGCAGGAATTAAGACATATGTGGCTAATTGAGTGCCTTTGGCGCCCATATTACGTGCAGCCTCAATATAGTGAGGATTAATGGTTTTGACTCCAGTGTATGTGGAGATAGTTATTGCAAACATCGAACTAAGTGCGGTAACAAAAATAATTCCACCATCAGTTAATCCAAACCACAGTATTGCTAGTGGAACCCAAGCAACAGAAGGGATTGATTGTAATCCCAATACCAATGAACCAATAGTTTGATTTACAGTTTCTACTCTAGCCATTAAAATTCCAAGTAACATTCCACCAACTATTGCAATTGTCAATCCAACCAATAATCGTAAAATGCTAGTTCCAATTCCAAAGAACAAGCTTCCATCAGATGCAGTATAAACTAAATCTTCAGCCACTTCATAAGGCGATGGGAATAGATTGTTTGGCCACATACTAGACATTGCAATAATCTGCCAAATTACAACAATAGCAATATAGAAAATAATTTGTTTAACGAGGGTAAACTTTTTCATCATATATCACTAATTTTTCTTTACCTCAGGACGTAATTCAGATAGAATTTCTTGTTGAAGTGGAAATAAATTTTGATCCTCGACTAATCGTGGTCGTTTGTAATCAATGTTAATTACTTTTTTAATTGTAGATGGTCTATTACTAAACACTGCAACTTTAGTTCCAAGTACTGTGGCTTCAGTTACATTATGAGTTACAAATAGAATTGTTTTTTTGGTTTTTTCCCAAATTAATTGCATCTCAACTAGCAACAAATCTCTTGTTTGTGCATCAAGTGCAGCAAATGGCTCATCCATCAATAATACATCAGGATCCATAACAAGTGCTCTAGCTATTGCAACTCTTTGCTTCATTCCAGTTGAAAGCTGATATGTATACGAATCAGCAAATTTTGTCAACTGCATCATATCCAAATATCTTTTAGATATCTGAGCACGTTCCTCTTTTGGAATTCCAGCCATCTTTAATCCAAATTCTACATTATCTTGTACTTTCAACCAAGGAAACAGTGCACCCTCTTGAAATACAATAATTCTTTCAGGACCGGTTGTAGTAACTGGTTTTCCATCAAAGAAAATTTCGCCCTCATCAGGAGTTTCCAAACCTGCCACTATTCGTAAAAATGTAGATTTACCACATCCAGATGGACCAACCAGGCATACAAATTCACCATCTTCAATTTGTAAATTCACGCCACCTAATGCCTTGAGGCGATGACTGTCATGTTTGAAATATTTTACAATATTTTTAGCCTCAAGTTTGGTCATTATTTACTAAAACCTCCTGTAATTGGGAATTTGAATTTTTGTCAAAGAAAAGTCCATCTAAGTTATATCCATGTCGTCCTAGATAACCAAGCGAATCTGCTCTTTTAGCAATTGTGTTAATCGAACTCACAATTGGGTCAGATGTAATTTCTAAATTGGATAAAGATTCATCAATTAAATTAACTGGTAATGTCTTACCCATTTCATTTTTCATAAAATCAATAAAAATTGTTCTAGTCTCTTCTTTATTGGAATTAATCCAGTCTACTGTTTGCTGATGCGCTTCAAGCCATTTCTGTATAATTTCTGGATGTTCATTGACATATTCTTCTTTTGCAATCAACACCACAGTTGCAAATTTGTTATCAGGCCAAAGTTCATTTTCATTAAATAATCTTGTACCACCTAATTGCTGAACCAAGATAGTGGCAGTAGGTTCAGGAACCCACGCAGCATCAATATCACCTTTTGCAAACAATATGTAAATATCAGAATTCCCAGTATTCAAAATAATTACAGAACCACCTTTTTCTGCAGGTTTTAATCCATTATCAGAAAGATAAGTTCTCAGTGAGATATCTTGGGTGTTTCCAATTTGTGGAGCAGCAATTCTTTTTCCTTTAAAGTCAGCAACAGATTTAATGTCAGAATTTGGATGAGTGATAAAACTAACACCTCCACTTGCAGCTCCAGATAAAATTTTTACATCATGTTGCTCAGATTTTAAAAACGCATTAATTGCTGGTCCAGGACCAACATATGCAATATCAACTGATCCTGCAAAAATGGATTCAATTACTTGAGGTCCAGAATCAAATAAGACGGGCTGAATTAAAGTATCATGGCCAATGTTGTTTGAAAAAAATCCTTTTTCAATTCCAACAATGGGCACAGCGTGAGATATGTTTGGAAAGTATGCTACTCTAATATTGTTTTCATGTGTATTTTGATCCTGATTTGCTATAATTCCTACAACAGAAATCAAAGTTAATACTATAGCACCGATCAAAACATAGATCTGAATTTTCATAAAACAGCGTTATATGCTAGCTGTTAAATAATCATCGAATTTTAGCTCAAGCTAGTAGAATTTTTTGATTTTATCAGCGTAACACAAAAGATAAATTCCAAATTACGACGGGGAATGTGTTTTATGGCTGAAAAAGGAATTCTTGCATTTTCTGGTGGATTAGACACATCAGTTGTAATCAAATACCTTCAAGAAGAATACAACATGGACGTCATCACAGTAACTGTTGATGTAGGTCAAGGTGATGATCAGAAAAAAATTGAAGCTAAAGCCAAAAAGCTTGGAGTGATAAAACACTACAACATTGATGCTAGAAAAGAGTTTGTTGAAAATTTCATTTTTCCATCAATTAAAGCAAATGCGCTTTATCAAAAAAAATATTGTTTAGCAACTGCATTAGCTAGACCGTTAATTGCAGAAAAAGTTTTAGAAATTGCAAAAAAAGAAAAAGTAACAGCATTAGCTCATGGTTGTTCAGGTAAAGGAAATGACCAAGTTAGATTTGATATAACATTACGTTCAGGTTCTGATTTACCAATCATTGCGCCAATTAGAGATAAAAATTTAGACAGAGTTACAGAATTAACATTTGCAAAAAAACATGGAATTGAAATTGATTCAGTTGCAAAAAGATTCAGTATTGATCAAAATTTATGGGGACGTGCAATTGAAGGCGGAGTACTAGAAGATCCATATAATGAACCTCCAGAAGATGCATTCATTTGGGTAAAAACAAAAAATTTGCCTGATAAACCAACATACATCGAAATAAAATTTGAAAAAGGAATACCAGTTGCAGTAGACGGCAAAATTCTCGAACCAATAAAATTAATCGAATATGTAAACAAAAAAGCTGGAGATGCAGGAGTAGGAATTGTTGATCATATAGAAGACAGAGTAGTTGGAATTAAATCGCGTGAAGTTTATGAAACTCCAGGAGCATTATGTCTCATCGAAGCTCATTCAGATTTAGAAAAAATGGTCCATACAAAACATGAAAATAAATTCAAATCAATTATTGATGATGAATGGGCATATCTTGCATATTCAGGATTATGGCAAGACCCATTAAAGCAGGATCTTGACGCATTTATTCAAGTATCACAAAAACCAGTATCTGGAACAGTAAAAGTAAAGCTCTTCAAAGGAAGTATTCGCGTAGTAGGACGAAAATCAGATTATTCACTATACAGTCACAAGATCGCCACTTATGGTACAGAATCAACTTTTGATCAAAGATTGGCAAAAGGGTTTGTAGAATTGTGGGGAATTCAATCAACAGAAGCTAATAAATTACAAAAGAAAAGGTCAACAAAAACATGAACTGTCAAGAATGTGATGCAACTCTTAACATCCCAGACGATGCCTCTGTTGGAGAGATAATCTCCTGTCCTGATTGTGGCGCTGACTTTGAGATCGCAAAAAAAAATGGATCTACTGTTGAGCTAAAACAAGCAGAAAGTGTAGGCGAAGACTGGGGAGAGTAATGTCAAAAATCTGTATTGTGTTTGACCGCCTAAGATCAGAAGAGAAGATGCTCGAGAAAGAAGCATTGAATCTAGGTCACCAGGCAGTAATGCTAGATGCTAAGATTACCCAAATCAATACAGATAGCCAAAAGAATGATTTTGATTTTGGAGATGTAGTTTTAGAAAGATGTGTTAGTTATTTTAGAGGACTTCATTTTACTGCTAGTCTTGAATTTATGGATGTACCAGTACTCAACAAATTTTTTGTTGCAAATCAATGCGGAAATAAAATGTTCATGACCCTAATGCTAAAAAAATATAATGTACCCACACCAAAAACATACTTTTCATTTACAAGTGAAAGTGCATTAGAAAATATAGAAAAAGTCGGATATCCACTTGTAATCAAACCAGTTATTGGAAGTTGGGGTAGAGGTGTAATGCAAGTAAAAGACAAAGATACTGCAGATGCATTATTGGAGATTAGAGATATAACAGATAGTCCACATGATAGAATTTTCTATCTTCAAGAGGTGATAAACAGACCACCAAGAGATATTCGAGTAATAACAATTGGGGATGAACCTATAGCGGCAATGTACAGAAAATCATCGGGGGGTTTTAAAACAAATATAGCGCTAGGAGCAGATCCTGAATTATGTGAGATCACAAAAGAGATCGAAGACGTAACCATCAAGGCTTCAAAAGCTATGGGTGGTGGAATTTTAGGTATCGATATAATGGAAGATGAAAAGCAGGGATTGGTTGTACATGAAGTTAACAACACTGTAGAGTTTAAGGGACTTTCAAAAGTTTCAAAGCGAAATATTCCAAAAGAAATGATAGAATTTGCTTTAAACTATGTTAGGAAATAAATTATAGTTCATTATCGGGAGAGTTATGATAAAAGTTGGCGTTGTAGGAGAATCAGGTTATGTCGGAGGAGAAA
>CAZDPM010000042.1:0-11349 GCA_964507355.1 uncultured Nitrosopumilaceae archaeon | reverse complement strand
ACTTGACATCTTTTGGTGCACATATTCCTCTACAAATTTCTTCTAATGATCTTACTACATCACATTGTTTACATGCCATGTAAATTGTAGCTGCTGTAATACTTGCTACTGATTTTCCTTTTACATCCACATATTCATCCAAGTTTCTGTATATCATAGAAGCTGTTTCCAAGACATTTTTTGAAAGATTTAGACCATCACACGTTTCACCCATTTTTGATAAAACATTTGCTAATCTTCTTTCTTTTGGTGAAGAAACACGTACTCTTTGTTGCCATTTTCTGAGATTGTGCATTTGATTTGCAACTTGGTGGTTAATTGTTTTTCCACTATAGTCCTTTGTACTAATTGATATCTCAGTTGTTATTCCCAAATCATGTTGAGAATAAGTTGTTTGTCCTGTTGCTCTTGCTAGCTTCATCTTGTCTTCGAGATTTGAGCTCTTTGTTTCTGGACCATAATCTACCATCTGATCTGCAACAACTACGCCGCAACCAGAGCAGATTATTTCACCGTTCTGAATGTCATCAACTAATGATGATTTACATTCAGGACAGCTTTGGGTTTGTAATATGTTCATTTTCTTCTTCTCCTAAATTTTTGTGTATTTGCAGGAGAATGTTCAAATGCAAAAACGCTTTTGCCAATGTATTTTTTGATGTTATTTGTTAACGGAGTTGCTGACGCAAACGGTCTTTTTATTGGACCGATTAATTCCATTACTTTTGCTACTTTAGTTCCTGTCTCGTCACAGAGTATTGCTCCTTCGTCTAACTTTTCAGTCAGCTGAATGATCACTCTGCCGCTACCGGCTAAGTGCATTATTTCACCTACCTCCTGCAATTAGAAACTGTAATCATGATATTGTTATCATAGACTTCTGTCAACTTTACTTTAGCTAAGAGCTAGATTTGATTTTATTTTGTTTGCTTGGCTCTTTTTGAAACTAATTTTTCTGAAATCTTGTTAAGAATATTTGTCTTAGTAGTTCCTTTTGGTAAAATTATGTAGCCCGATCTGACATATGGTCTTCTTGGAAATCTTACTTTTTCATCAGTTTCTGTGATTTCAAATCCTGCCGCTTGTGCAGCTTCTGTTAATTCTTTTAGAGAAGGATCAAAAACACATTTTTCTTTTTCTAGTTTTCTTCCTTTAGCTCTTGATAATGTCTTGTTAAAATAATCTAGCCAGATTACGACATGTTCGTAATCCTTCATTTTATCACCTTATTAAAACTGCGTTAACTATTCCTGTTTGTCCTGGTTTAGAAACAACTCTGCATTTTCCTGCATCTGTTTCTAATATTGCACCTTTTGTAATGATGCCTCTTCTTTGATAATCATTGTTTGTAGCATTTTCTAATACTTTGAGAATTTTAATTTTCTTAACTTTAGAATCTCCTGTTGCTAAGTTTACAAAATCAATTGTTTTCAAAGCTGTTTTTTTATTATTTCCTCTTACTCGTCTAGTGACTGTTACCTGTGCACCTGTGACAGATTCATTTGGATATCTATCAATTTCGTATTTTCTTCTAATTCTTGCTGGCTTTCTTCTACCTCCAGTTATTTTGCTGGTTGCAAGATTTTCTACCGATTTTCGCACGAATATTATTTTAATTACTCTAATTTATACAAAACGCAAAATACAGGCTTGAAATAAAATAATCCTAGTTTAATTTGGTGATCATTTCAGGTAAGGGATTTCTTTCTGACATCTTTGCTGTTTTTCTCACTTTGGAAAATAGTCTTTGTTTGAGGTTTTCTACATCTCCTTGTATGCCAAAATATTTTTGGAATTTTTCTGTTGTATTGTAAATTTTTAATCTACCTACATTTTGATGTGTGATAAAATCTAACTGTCTTAATTCTTTAAGATGTTCGTACACTCCAGACCCTCTGGTTTCGACAAGTTGTTTTGATGAAATTGGTTGCATATATGCAATGTATGATAATGTCTTCAGGGTTGCATTTGGTAGAATTGGTTTTGATGCATATCGTTTGATTGTTGAACTGTATTCTGGTTTTAGTTGAAATACATATGAGCCATCAGGGAGTGTGACTATCTCCAATGCCTTAAATGCTGATTTTGTCTTTTTCATTAACTCGTTGAGAATTTCATATGTTTTTGTTCGTGATTCTGTGCCTGAAGCTCTTATTAGATCCTCTATTTTTAAGGGCCTTCCTGCAGAATACAGAGCTGCTTCGATTCTAGCTATTGCTTCATCATTTGAATCGTTTTTTGCCAATTATCTATTTTTCCTACAAAATCTACTTAAAGAAATCCTTTCTTCATTTTTGATCAGTTTGTTAACTTCTCCTTTATCAGAATGATTTTGATGTCGTCCTCTATTTGTTCCAAGTCTATTTTTTCATCTCTAGCTAAAAACAGAATCGCAAAAAAACATCTAATCGAATCTATTCCGTCAAGATCTCTTATTATGTCTTGAAGCATGCCATATCCTAAACCTGTAATTTTTTTGATGATTAAATCTTCATATTTTTCAATGATGTTTTCAAGGGAAATAAAATACTCTTGAAAATCTGGAGCTTCTATAGGTTCTATGTTCAGTTTGTTTCTTCTAGACTGTGGATTGGCTATCGTACCGATTAAATTTTGAAGTAATCCTAATAAATCATCTAATGAAACAGGATAAGTTGATTCATGTCTATATGGAATGTCGATTAACTCTATGTCCACATCCGTTTTTTGTCTAATTGGTTTTTTCTCCATTGCAGCGCGTTGTAATGCAAAAATACTTTCTACCTTCATTCTATAAATCAAAGAAGATGATAATGCGGCCATTCCTGCAACTCTGAGATCTTTTTTCCCACTTTTTTCAAGAATTTTAATTAATAAATCAAGAATTTGAATAAGATCAATATCCCAAACATCTTTTTTAGCAACAGACGATGGATTAAATAGAATATTTACTGGTGATTGGGAAATGCCATTAGGAGTCTGTTCTTCACTCACATATTTTCTCTATTTTTATTCAATAATATCTAGGGGCTCTATTTTTTTCTTATATCCAGTCAACTCTTATATTGTTAAGACTGAATTATACAATTATGAAATCTGCTAGGATTACCGGTCCTAACGAACCTTTAGTGCTTGTTGAAACAGAAACCCCTCATCCTAAAGATAATCAAGTTCTAGTCAAAGTAAAGGCAGTAGGCGTATGTCACAGTGATTTGCACCTTTGGGAAGGTGGATATGATTTAGGTGATGGTAAATTTATGAAAGTAACAGATCGAGGAGTCAAATACCCTGTAACTCCTGGACATGAAATTGTTGGAACTGTGGAAGAATTAGGTAGCAATGTTAATGGTTATTCAAAAGGTGATGAAGTTTTAGTTTATCCTTGGATCGGATGCGGTATATGTCCTGCATGTAAAGTTGAAAACGAAAATTTATGCGACTCTCCAAAATCACTTGGTGTATTTCAAGACGGTGGATATTCTCAATACTCACTTGTTCCTGATTTCAAATATTTGGCAAAACTAGATGGTGTTGACCCTGAATCTGCAACTTCACTTGCGTGTTCAGGATTAACATCTTACAATGCAATTAAAAAATCAAATCAAAACTCACCTGAATTTTTGGTTATAATTGGTGCAGGTGGATTAGGTTTGATGGGAGTACAAATTGCACACTCGATTACAAAATCTAAAATTATTTGTGTGGATTTAGATGATCAAAAATTAGAAATTGCAAAAAAAATGGGTGCTGATTTTGTTTTTAATTCAAAAGATCCTGATACCACTCAAAAAATAATTTCAACTTGTAATGGAAAAGGAGCTGATAGTGTTGTTGACTTTGTAAATGCTCCACCAACTGCAAAAATGGGACTTGCAGTTCTGAGAAAGAGGGGAAACCTTGTTTTAGTTGGTTTGTTTGGTGGCTCAATGGAATTATCTCTAGTTACAATTCCTCTAAAATCCATTGTGATTCAGGGTGCATACACTGGAAATTATGCTGATATGGTTGAATTGTTGGATTTAGCTCGAAAAGGAACTATTAATCCGATGATTTCAAAGAGATATTCTCTTGATGCTGCAAACACAGCTTTAGAGGATCTAAAAGCACGTAAAATTGTAGGCCGTGCAGTGATTAACCCTTGATTAAAAACTCGTAACTAAATGTTATAAAATAAAAATTATGTTATATTAGATTAATTGTGCGGTGGCAATAATCTCTTTGAAAAATAAACAGTTTATCATGATCATCTATCTCTTAACCAACCTGTTTTTATTTGACTTTTATCCGATTCTTCTCCAATTCCAGTAGCATATCTCCATATTAGAGGCGCATTTGTGGTCATTTTAGTTTTAATTTTTAACAAAGATTCTATCTCTGAATTCAAATTTTTGTCTGCGGTACCATGTTCTTTACAAAATTTACATTTTTGATCAAGCGTAATTGGTTCTGATTCTATTAATGGGTAAGTCATACATGCAAGAGGTCGTTTATTGTATATTTTACAGGGAAATCCACCATGAGGTGATCTGTTTGATGTTTTAGTATCTAAAAATGGACATGTGTTTCCGTTTGGTTCTATGCCCATTAATTGATATGCTAATATTTTTGTTGGACTTGAATTTCCTTCTTTTGATATCCCGATTCTTGGTAAAATTGATATTTTTAATCCGTTTATCTTTGCAAGATATTCTATTCTTTCTTTTTCTTCAGGTAGTATTAGCACACCAATTTTTCCAAATTTTTTACTGGGATAGTATTCTCTTTCAATGCAACACTGAGAACAATCTTGAATACATCTAAATTCCACAGTGTTATTTTTATTACATTTGAATAAAATTCATTGTAAATATCAAATTTATAAAAAATTCTGATATTTTTATTCAAATAATCCCCACAGTTATATGCTCATAACTGTAACATATGTTATGGGTAAGCGTCAAGTCAAAAACGAAAGTGCATTAAAAGAAATACGTTTACCCGAAGAGGGTGAGATGTTTGGACGCGTTCTTAAAATGTTAGGAGGCGAAAACGTCATGGTAAAATGTACTGACGGTATTACCCGAAGAGGTAGAATTAGAGGTAAATTGAAACGTAGAGTATGGATACGTGATAATGATATTGTCATAATTGCACCTTGGGATTTCAATGAGGCCGAACGTGGTGATATTGTTTGGAGATTTACATTACCTCAAGTTGAATGGCTAAAAGACAATAGTCATATTGCAAAAGACTTCTAAATTCATTTATTCGTATTTGTGCTTAACTCTGGTTTGAATATGTTGTCTTTTGTTAGATCTATTTTGATAACTTATCTTAATATACGGAATAACTCTGTAAATAATTAAATGGAACAAGGCACCGTAAAGTGGTTTAACCGCACAAAAGGCTTTGGTTTTATCGAAAGAGAATCTGGTGATGATCTATTTGTTCACAAATCAGATGTTGATGGATTCATCAATGAAGGCGATAAAGTCGAGTTTGTAGTCGGTGAAGGTCAAAAAGGACCAGCTGCTCAAAAAGTCAAAAAAACAGCATAGACAATAGATATTTTTATTAATTTAAGAGTTCATCATTGTTTTCTTAAATTAGTCTATTTTTTTATTATTTTTAAAATTTAAAAAAAGCATGGTCCCAAGCGACGGAGTTGAACCATCGACAACCCGGTTTCTGTATGCCTGATATGCTGTTATTCAGTCAGCCATCTAAAGCCAACAACTACAGCCGGGAGCTCTACCAGGCTGAGCTAGCTTGGGACAAAAAAAATGAAGCGTTCTAGTATTAAAAAACTATCGAAGCCTAACAAATATGATGAATGATATCATGTGATTTCTATAGGCATAAATAGTATATTTCAAGAAAAGTTGTTAATTGTCAGAACAACAACTGTCATATTCTGGTTATATCTGTGCTCCTTATTTACACAATCATGAATCTGTTAAACTAAAAGACATATGGATGTCTTCAATCAATATTAAAGCGTTATATTTTGTAACTGGAACATTTTCTGATGAAAGCAAACCCTACTTTTCAGAATCATCCAATCATTATATTTTGGGAAAATTCAAAGATAGCCAATTAATCGTCAATGATTTGATCCAACACAATCAAGAAAAAACATCTTTTCTGTTTAATGTGAAAAATGAACTATTTCAAAGACTGGTATCTGGAAAAACAAATTTTGTTACTGTCTATTATTTAGAATATGGAGAATCTGATGATCTCCAAGAGATAGCAGATATTTTGCTAAAACGAGAAAAAATTAGTGCTGGCGGTCTAGGTAACATGAATACATTTTGTAAATTACCTCAAAAATTCACTTTTCCATATTCTGAAAATATAGTGGTAATTGAGGTTGTAAGTGAAAAAGGTCATCAAAGCGTAAAAAAATACTGTGACCAAACCAAACGTGATGTAAATCGAAAAGGACTTACAATGACCAATTTATTGAGTCTCTCAATTCTTGAAAAATTGAAGTAAGCAACCGTATGATTCTATCTTCAATGGGATCATTTTTATTATTTTTCGGTAACTTTTCTACTTGCTTGTAAAGTGTAAATGTTAAATATTCGACTAAAATCAGCTTCATCATGAGCAAGCCTGCTGATCTTGGTTCATTAAAAATCGGATCTTACATTTTACTTCCTGTATCGGATCAACCAGATGGTGAACCTTGTAGAATTGTTGAATATGATACATCTAAACCTGGAAAACATGGTGCAGCAAAGGCCAGAATTGTTGGTGTAGGTGTGTTTGATGGTCAAAAAAGACCTCATGTAGGACCTGTCAGCATGCAGGTACACATTCCACTAATAGACAAAAGAGTTGGTCAAGTCATTTCAATCATTGGAGAAACTATTCAACTCATGGACTCGGAAACTTTTGAGACAATTGATGTGACTCTAATTGATGAAGAAATAAACGGAACTGTTGCAAATAGTCAAAATGTAGAATACTGGAATGTAATGGGTCGAATTAAAATTATGCGTATCAAAAGTTAATCCTCAATAAAACATAGTTTTGTTATTTTCAATGGTTTTTTATGTTGATTTTATTTGATTAATTTTGATTCTTCAATATCTTGTCTGACGTATCCGCCACTTGTTGGTTCTGGTGGAGGAATTTTTTTAGCACTCCCCAATCCTACGGTGGTAATAATCACAGATGCCATAATTATGGAAAATACAATTTGGGGGTATGCTTCTGCGTTAGGTAATTCCATAGTTAATGGAAATGTAGCAAGAACTGCAGCTGCCAGTCCTCTTGGTATCATTACTGTAGTGACTTTTTTATCCAATTGTGAGAATCGTTTGGTTAAAGTCATTTTTACAATAGATATTCTGGAAAAATAAATCATCAGTGCAACAACTACTCCAAATATGATAAACTCAATGTTTCCAAAAGTAGCAAGAAGACCAACAAATACAAAGAAAAATGTTCTAACTAGAAAAGTAATTTGGTTATGTGTAGGATCATCTGTATCTATTTTTGGTAGTGTAAATCTAAGATATTTTGCTAAACGACGTTTGTTTCCTAACATTAATCCAAATACTAGTGCAGTAAGTGCACCTGATTCTCCAAAAGAATTTGCCAAAAAATAGAGAATAAACAAAATTGCTAATGTGAGCATGTAACTATGTTTACTTGTAGATAGCTTTGTTGTAACATACATCCATGGAATTCCAACCCCTAAACCAAGTATCAATCCCACTGCGATCTGATTTCCAATAATTGAACTCATATCATTAATATTTATTGTACCAGCTAATACTGCTCCAAATAAAACAAAAGCAATTATTGTGGCAAGAATATCTGTAAGTGCGGATTCAAAACTAAGTAATGATTTTGCATTGTCTGAAATTTTTAGATTTCTTACCAATCCAAAAACTATTGCTGAACTACTTCCACCTACTATAGATCCTAACAATACTCCCTCTATCCATCCCCATCCAAGACCATAATGTGCAAAGACTGTGACAATTCCAACTGATACTGCAAAACCTATCATTGACAATATTACTGCAAAATGTGCAGTACTTGCCATGCTTTTTAGATCTAAATTCAATCCACCATCAAACATGATTATGATTAGTGCAAGAGCTGCAAAGTATGGTACCACCTCAAGTACAACCTCTGGTTGAATCAATCCTAATACTGGACCGATAACTATTCCTAAAATCATCAAAAATGCTACATCTGGAATACCTGTTTTTTTAAAAAATACCTCACCTGTAACTCCTAAGAAAATTACAGTTCCCGCAGCTAGAAGTAATAATGGGGCTGACACTATTGAATCTGATGCTAATGATGAAAAAATACTTGATATGTTTTGTAGAAATATTTGAGATGTTTCAGATACCTGACTATCAAAAATATTACTCTTTATGACTATATCTGAAAAAAATGTTATTATTTCGTTAGAAAACGAGTATAGTGACTCATTATTCATAGATTGCGTAATTATATCTAAAAGCGACAAAAAGAATTGCATTAATTATTTTATATTATTTGTTTAATACAAAATGATGTAAACAATTATTGACAGAAGTCTGATTGTAATCCCTGCCAGACTGTATTTTATATATGTGAGCCTATAATTTCACTAATTACTTTTTAGGCATTTAGTTTGATTTATGATTCAATACTATCTGGAAAATATCTGGCTCTCCAAGACATAAGTTTATTGAATATTTCTAAATAGTTATCTGAATTGGTTGTGACATGTGTGTGACCATATACCTCTCTAAAATAACCTTCAAAAACTAACGTACATTGTTTTTTAAATAATGGTATAGTTATTCCTACTTTTTTTATTTTCCTGAATTCATAATTTTCTATCATTATGGTTTTATTTCTAATTTCTATTTGTTTTTTCTTATTATTTTTGTTGATATATTTATCAGCTAAGTCGATTATCTCACAACTCCATTTTGGAGTATCTAAGGGCCAATGATGAACATGCACTTTATTTGCTGAAAATTTAATTTTAGAAAATTCGTTTTTAGACAATAACTCGTTTTGGTGTCTTTTCAACTTAAAGATTTAGAAAATGAATTTTATCTGATGAAATCCATACTATTTTTTAGATGTGATATTTTTTGTTATAAATTTATAAAATTCTACAGTTATCACTATGATTAAAAATTAATCTATCTTATGTATTGCATCCTTCTAATTATGATGGTAACAAATACAAAACATAAATCAAGTAGAAAAGAAAGTCCCTGTATTCAAGTTTGTTATGATTCTAGTTGCTGTAACCTCAATGATGCTAGTTTTGATCATATCTCTTTGGAATGTATTTCCAACATCTGTAACTGAAGGTGTAACTGTTATTGCTGTCACAAATTATGGTTGTGTTGCAGAGTCTATTAGAACATTCAGTAGTTATATCTGCCGGGTTTAGCGTTACAGTCAATGTAATTTTAGCAAAATTTTACATCTCTGCAATGGAACTAAATGGTTATTATGACAGAGTACAAGAAAAATTAGTAATGGTTGATCTCTAATCTTAGAATCTTTTTTTATAATTTAATAAAATTGTGATTTTAATTCTTACAAACAATCCATAAATTATGCTTTTTTCATCAAGATATGTGGAATCTACTCTTTATGAAATTAGAAGAACTTTTGGATTTTTATTTATCTGTGTGGCTATTGCTGTAGCCATTGCATCCATTGTAAGTGAAATTTTATTCTTAAATAATTTATCTACTTATATTCATGGTCTTGTATGGTTTGTAATATTTGGGTTAATTTTTGGTTTTTATTTTTTGTTTTTTAAAGAAAAACTTTCTCTGATACGAGTTCGTATGAAAAATAGTTTCACTTGGCCGTTACATGTCAAAATATTAAATGGTATTTGTTGGGCATTGCCATTTATTTTAATAGGTATTTTTCCACAATATTTCCAATATTTGATATTATTTGGCATTGGGTTTGGAAACTTGTCCACTTATTTTTTCATGATTGTTTTTAATAAACAAAAAAACAAAGAACAGTTTTTGGTAGGTTTAACTGCTTTATTGGTCATTCCACTAGCCGTTCTAATTGATACGTCACTATCTGAATCTCAACAAAATATTGCAGTTTTATTATCTAGGATTTTAATTTCGATTTCATATTTAATTGGTGGAACGTTTGCATTGTTTTCTAAAATAAAAACCTCATAAAATTATAGGTGTTTTTGATTTAAAATTTTTAAAAACTAGGTACCTGATACTATTGCATTCTAAAAATTAAATGACTTTGTTTTATCACGCTCGCTTTTTCCAACAGGTTTTAACGGATTATTTGACAATTACAACTAAATTCAGAAAGATTTTTCTCTCATTGAAGCAGGGTTGATGATTCCTTTTTAATTAAAGATCATTATTTTTTTAACATTTTTTCATTATGGGATATATTTGACTTCTAAGTAATGCCAATAACATGTCTACAGAGAATTTGAGTTATAATTTGGAATATCAACAACTAAAATACTTCATCTCAAAAATCAATTTGGATGCTGATGATGAGCGGAAAAGCCATCTGATGTATGATGAGGATTATGAGTAATGAAGCATCCATATCTCTTTTTCAAAAATTCATTGATTTTTTTTATATTGAAATGAAACTTGCATCTCTTTTTTCAGGTGGCAAAGACAGTGTTTATTCTGTATTCTTGGCAAATAAACAAGGACATCAAGTAGCATGTCTATTGAGTGTATTTCCTAAATCTGACGAAAGTCACCTATTACATCATCCTAATTTACAATGGACCCGTTTGCAATCAGAGTCAATGCAAATTCCTCAAATAACTATCGAGTCAAATTCTGATGAGACTAACAATCAAATAACTTCACTAGAAGAAATTTTGATAAAGTCTATTGAACAGTATGATGTTGAAGGAATAGTCCATGGTGGTATACAAAGCCAATTTCAAAAAGAAAAATTTGAAAACTTATGTCATAAATTAAATCTTAAATCTGTTATTCCATTGTGGAATAGAAATCCATTTGAATACATGAATGAATTAGTATCTTCAAATTTTAGTTTTATACTTTCTAGCGTCTCATCTGGAGGGTTAGATGATTCATGGCTTGGAAAAATTATGACAAAAAATGATATTTCAATTCTATATGATCTCTCTAAAAAATTTGGTTTTAATTTAAATTTTGAAGGTGGTGAAGCTGAGACATTTGTGGTTGACTGTCCACTTTTTTTAAATTCAATTAATATCATCAAATCTAAAAAAATTTGGGATGGTTATAGAGGAAGGTTTGAAATAGTGGATGCGAGGTTAAATTATAATGCTTGATGGTCTAAAGAATAACCTCCGTGATGCAATTAAGAAAATTGTAAAATCATCTGGCATAGATGAAGAACTTATCA
>CAZDPM010000041.1:0-11493 GCA_964507355.1 uncultured Nitrosopumilaceae archaeon | reverse complement strand
TTGTAGCACGAGCATCAGCTACAGGCGTAGTTCTCAAAGAAAAACAAAGAAAAAACAACTAATTTTCTTGGTTTACCGTCTATTGTTTTTTCTATTATGTAATACTAGCATTTTCTGTTTTCATTTTATTAGGATTTATGCGTGCATATGATTACTAGATTTTTTATTACCATGATAGATTTTTAATCAATTAATTTCTCTGATTTTGTAACTATGATAATTGTTATTGAGGGTGGAGATCAGGCTGGAAAGAAAACTCAAACTGCATTATTGGCAAAATCATTAAAACAAAGAAAAATCAAAACCACTACTTTTAGTTTTCCTGATTACACGACTCCTGTTGGAAAAGAGATTGAAAAATATCTTAACGGTAAAAGAAAATTTCCACCACAAGTGATTCATTGTCTTTTAGCTGCAAACAGATGGGAAAAATTAAATGAAATTTTAGCAGCACAATCAAAAAATTCTATTGTGATAATGAATAGGTATTATCACTCAAATCTAATCTATGGTTTAGCAAATGGAATGAAAAGCGAATGGCTAAAAAATCTAGATAATGGTCTTCCAAAGTCTGATCTTGTAATTTTACTTGATGTAACTCAAAGAGAATCATTTCGTAGAAAAAAAACTAATAGAGACAAATTTGAAAAAAATGAAGAATTTCTAAGAAGAATATCAAAAATTTATAGAACTATTGCAAAGAAAGAACATTGGAAAATCATTGATGCATCTAAATCAAAACAAGAAGTGCACGAAAATATCTTAAAAGCAATTTCACAGAAAATAGGCTTATGAAAAAAAATTATTCAGATATAGTTGATCCTATACATGATTTTATTCGTGTATATGATCACGAATTAAAAATAATTGATAATCCAATCTTTCAAAGATTAAGACGAATACGGCAACTTTCTGGTGCTCATTTAACATATCCTGCGGCACAACATACTAGATTTGAACATTCTTTGGGTGTAATGCACATTGCAAGTCAATCTGGTAAAGCTTTGCACGAAAAAGGAATTTCAAAATCTGATGATATTGATGTATTGAGACTCGCAGGACTTTTACATGATATTGGTCATGGGCCGTTCTCGCATCTTTTTGAAGAAATAATACAACAAAAAAAATTCTCCCATGAAGATTTTGGTAAAGAAATTATTTTAAAATCTGAAATTGGTGACATCTTATCAAAAAATGGATATAACAAAAAACTTGTTACAAAAATTGCATTTGGAGATTCAAAATTACAATACATGAATGAAATTATTTCAGGAGCACTAAGTGCTGATATGATGGATTACTTGTTAAGAGATGGATATTTTACTGGTGCAGAACATGCACAAATTGATCATAAAAGAATAACACAATCTCTAGATGTACATAAGAAAAAACTTGCTCTAGAAAGATCAGCACTTTATTCTTTTGAATCTATGATGCACTCTCGTTATCAGATGTTTAAAGCTGTATATTTTCATAAAACAGTAAGATCTGCTGAAGTAATGCTTTTGGAGGCATTACGATTATCTGATGATGAATTTGGTTTTACGTCATTTAACATTAAAGAATTTGTCAAACTTACAGACGAATATGTTTTATCTACACTCATCTCATCAAAATCCTCTAAACTAAAACGTGCAAGACAATTTGCCGAAGATTATCAAAATCGAAAATTGTTAAAATGTGTGTTTGAACGAATCCTCACTAGCAGAACTAATTTAGGAAAATCTAGAACTAATGAATTAAGAACATCTATATCTAAAAAATCAAAAGTTGACGAAAGTGAAATTTTTGTTGATAGCTCCGTTACTCCATCAATTCCATTAGCTCCATCCAAAAATGAATCAAAACATATCATTTTGATTTCAAATGAGAATGGAAAATCTACTGCTCAAGAGATGCCTATATCTGAAATTCCTGTAGTTTCTGCAATATCTGGTTTTATGAATATTCTTAGAATATACACCCATCAAAAGAATAGAAAAAAAGTTGAAATTGCCGCAAAATCAATCCTCGATGGTTTAAAATAATGAAAAAAAGAATTGTCATAAAACTTTCAGGACGGATTTTTGGTATTGATAATGCAAAAGTACTAAAAGATTATGCATCGTTTCTGGTCAAAATTAGCAAGATATGTCAACCAGTAATTGTTGCAGGTGGTGGAAATATTGCAAGACACTACATTACTCATGCAAGATCTTCAGGAGCTGATGAATCCACTTTAGATGAACTTGGAATTGAAATTTCAAGACTAAATGCAAAACTTTTGATTTATGCCTTAAAAAATAAAGCATATTCACATCCACCAACAACTTTACAAGAAGTAAGACATGCAGTTGATGATGGATTAATCGTAGTTACAGGAGGCTTACATCCTGGACAAAGTACCAATGGTACTGCAGCACTTATTGCCGAAAAAATCAACGCAGAACAATTTCTTAATGCTACTGATGTTGAAGGTGTTTATGATATGGATCCTAACAAATTTAAAAATGCAAAAAAATTCAAGCGAATTGAACTTAAGAATTTAAAAAATATGCTTGTTCATGAAGATTCTGTTGCAGGAGGTTATGATTTAATGGATATAGTAGCCTTAAAAATTATTGAACGCTCTAAAATTAAAACACGAATAATTAAGGCTGACATCAAAACACTTGAAAAAGCAATTAAGGGTGGAGATGTCGGAACAGAAATAATTCTACCATCGAAATAATTACTCAGAAATTTCATTTTGTACAGTAGGGCGACTCTCAGACCAAATCTGAATCTTATTTTCAGGATACTCTGGAATTTCAGACTCTCTTAATTTCTTGTAAATTGACAATGCTTCTTTTTTTTCTACCGCTTTTGATTGAGCCTTTGTAAATCCATCCTTATCTGCTATTATAGCAACATATCCCTCAGGTGAATTAATAACTGCTACAAAATCCTCTTCACCAACTGGAAAAAACTGACCGTTAATTTTTTTTGTAGTTAGTGTCAACATACCAAATCCAGCAGCATTAAACATTTTCATTTGAGACTTACTAGCTCTTTGTTTTCCCTGTTGTACTGCTTGGAAATATTGCATGATTCATTTTAATCTTTAATATTATAATAACTATCTCAACATTTAAGATATGTAAAAAAAATAAGTTAATCAAGTGAACACCAAAATCTTTGTTTTTGTCGCAGTTATCGCTTTAGCCGCAGCTTTAGGTATGATTCTTTTATCAGGTTCATCGCCTGTTATTAATTCACCAGGAAATACTGATCAAAAAATATCTGAAACTATATCTTCTAAATTCCAGCCTCTATCTGTTGAACTAAATGATATCTCAATAAATGAAGTCACTCCGAGAGGAGCTACAATTGAGATAGCATTCAAAATTAGCAATCCTAATTCCAATTCAGTAATTGTACAAGTTATGGATTATCAGTTATTTGAAACTGGATATTCTAACAAAGAACAAATTGCAGGTGGACAAATTGGTAGTAGACCAGAAGGAATGGTAGAATTTGGCTCTGATTACTATGTACTTTTAGCTGAAAATTCTATTCTCTTAAAAGATAAAATAGTATTGAAAAATACTGGCAACACTCCCAAATTATGGACTGATCTAGAAAGTGATACTGCAAAATGGCGAGTTACTGGTACTGTCTTTTATAATCTAAGTTCAATGACTAGCGGACAAGAAAACACACTTCATTTTGAATTTGAAAAATAAATAAAAATTAAAATCACTATATAGTATCATAAAAACTAAAAATTATGATAATTTGTTTTTAGATAAAAAATATTGGCAAAATTATAAAAGCCCCTGAAGTAGTTTTTCATTAAATGGCAGAAGCAGGAATGGCCGCATTTGGCTCAGCAGTAGGAGTAGCAATTGCACTCGCAGTAGTGTGTTTTGCACTTCGTGGTAAAGGACATCCTGAACCACTGGACTAATCAAAGGAAATTATTCCTTTACAATATTTTTCATTTATCTAATTAATCTTTACCCAAACCTAGCATTTCAGCTAATGATACTTGTTTAGTATTTTTCTTTGTGATAAAACATCTTTGATAATATTGGCATTCTGTACAATCTATTGATGGCTCCAAAATTGGAGTTTTTCTCTCTTTAAGAAGATCATTTAGAACTCTAACCCTTCTAATAATTTCTTCAAACATTTTTTTGTCACGCGTTAACGAAAACATAATTTCATCTCTATTTCCAGTAATGTAAATAATCACTCCATCTGTTTTATCATAAATCCACATGCAAGCATTAAGGTAAAGTAAATCATTTGCTAGAGGTGTTTCTAACATGGTATTTGCAGGTCTAAATAAAACAATAGAATCATCTGCAATCATATCTGATTGCCCTCTTAATTTTATATCATCAATTGTAAATTCTTTTGGATCACTGCCATATTGCAATTTTCGAAGTAAACCAGAAAGGAGATCATTAAAACCGCGTCTCTCAATCTCTTTAGGTTCAATTCTATCATAATATGAGCGTCTTAGACATTGAACTACTTCTTTTAGGTGAATAGTTTTGATATCTTTTGAATCTATTTCAATTTCTAATTCTCTTCCAATAGAATCAACAGCATTTTTTATTATGGTTCTATAGTCTCTATCTCCCATCATGATAAATCACTTAACAAAGTCATCTTTATAGATTAGCTGATTATTTTGGTCAATAATTTTGAAATTTTAGTAGATAATGCTAATATGATAAAGTGAGTTCCAAAGCCTAGAATTGCACCGATTATGATATTTTCTGTTAGAAAATAAATTCCAAGAAATAATCCTAATGGAGGCAATGATAAAATCATGGCTAAAAATGTGCTAACCCAAATAGTATTAGTCACAATCTCTGTAGAAACTTCAGTTTTTTTCTTTGGAAATCTGATCATTTTAAAAGTTCTATTCTACTTCCAAAATTAACTTTGACATGGTGATTTCAGTTGGTATCTTTTGTTCAACTGCAAATGCAATGGCTGCTAAATTTCTGACTTCAAATGCAGTTAATTTAGTAATTCCTACAATTGTTGCAAAACTAAACATTTTTGTAAACGATCTAATAGCTGTCTGGTAAATTAACATTTCAAAGGCTCTTTCAAATTCAGCAATAGCATCTAATTCACTTTCAGTTTGAGGGATTAAGCTTTTGTATTTAGTATTTGATAATTCATTAAATGCATCTTTTATTGTTGCAGCTGCTATCATTCTTCCAAGTAATTCTTTTGCAGTGGGAGTTTGTGAAACAATTAGATCTTGAATCTGTTCTTCTTGCAATCCCCAGAATTTTCCTCTAATCACACTTAGAATATTGTAAAAATCTACATCCATTCCAACCAATTTTGTTGCATCTTTATCTGCATAATTTTTCATAGCACCAGCTAAATGTTGGACTAAAATTTTATCAAAATATGTGTCAAAAATCTGAATATTTTTTCTCTCACTGTATAATGCAGCAGCCTTTGCAATTTCTTCACCAAATTGTACTGAATTTAAGCTTGCAACTGCCTCTTCCAAATCTTTTGAAACTAATGCTTTAATTACAGTGTCTCTTTGTTTGATTAATTCTTCAGCATGAAGATTTACATGAGTTTCAATTTCTTCTTGTGATTTTCCTAGTACCTTTCCTTTCAAAATTGATTTTAAATTGGAAACAATGAATTTCATATAATATGCATCTAAAACACCCGAATTTCCTGATGTTTTTGCAATTGAATAATGTGTATCTGCTAAATGACTTCTTAGAGCAGACTCAATACCTTGTGACGTGTATGGTTTTGGCACCTCTGCTATGGAATCCCCGTAAATTGTATTTTTGATTCTAGTCATTAATTCGTCAAGATCCCTTGATTCTGCTAGAGTTTGAAAATCAGATTTTTTTAATAATTTACCTCGTTTACTATATGATTTCACAGATGCATAGACATTTTTTGCTCCACCCATTTAGATAAATCTCAATAGATAACTGATTTTAATGTTTGGCGACTTCCTAAAAATATGATATTTTAAGAAATCTTATTAAGAAATCTTATAGTTTCATCTTTATTTTGCTTTGGTAGATTCAAAAATGTCTCTAAAATCTCCTTTTGAATCATTAAAGACTCATCAAAAACATCCTTTAGTTTTGAGAGTTCAAAGGGAAGTAAATCTTTGATTTTATTATCACAAAATGCCTTTACATATTTTTGAAAAATCGAATATGTGAAATTTGGGCTGGTCTTTGATAAATTTGTAATAATCTCTTCATAATTTTTCTCATCTAAATCTGATTGTGAAAAAAATTTTTCCAGTAATTTTTCTTTATGTTCTACATTGCTTATAGATAATGCAACCAATATCCCTTTTTTTGTCAAATGATAATATGGAATTCCTTTTTCTTGAAGAGCTTTTGGACCTCGTTTCATAGGTAATCTTCCATCTTCTTCAGCAATTTTCATAGGGATCAAAATTTCATCCAGATCTCGGAAAATTCCTGAATAGATATTCTTCCATGTAATTCCATGGCTCTTTGCAATCCTCTGAGAAATTCCAGTTCTTGTTCGCTCTGCTGGATTAGCATTACTTGCTAAAATAGCAATAATTGATCTCTGTCTATTTGCTTCACCAGTTAATTCCTCTCCTTTTGTCTTAAATGTATCAAAAATTGATAATTTTGGGCTTATTTTCTTCTTCATTTAATCACCACATGATATAATGTCAATTTTCTATGATAATATCATAATATACTAAAATATAATAATTTACATTTTTACAAGTTTTTACATCTTCAATGCTTAAATAATTTTCAATTTCGATTAATTTAATGAATTCTAGGAACCACAAGTATGCTCTATTACTTGTGGCCGCAGTAGCCATTACAGCAGCAGGTGCAATGTCACAGGCATTCGCACAAAATGTTAATGATGGTATGGACGGATACGTTGCAGGAACTAGTGGAATTTACACTGGTAATCCTAACGAATGTTGGTATGATGATGGCGAAGGCAACATGTTGCCCTGTAAAATTGATACAGGTGATACAGCATGGATGCTTACAGCTACAACATTGGTACTCTTCATGTCTCCTGGAGTCGGCTTCTTTTATGGCGGATTAGCCAGATCAAAGAACGTCGTCAATGTACTTGGTATGACCATAATTGTTATGGGTCTTATGTCAGTACAATGGGTTCTATGGGGATACTCTCTAGCATTTGGTCCAATTGATAGTGACGCAAACATGTACATGGGCTCACTTCAATATGTTGGCTTCAATCAAGTCTCTCATTTTGCACCATTAGGTGAAGCAGGTCCGTGTGCAGATACATGGTCCGCGGCTTATCAGATGAATGCGATGGTGGAAGGCGATGTTTGTGGTCAAGGTTGGCCAAATACAATACCACATCAGATGTTTGCAATGTTCCAAGCAACATTCGCAATTATTACACCAATTCTAATTATTGGTGGATTAATTGATAGAATTAAGTTCAGCGCATTGATAATCTTCATACTCCTATGGGCTACCTTCGTTTATGATCCAGTTGCACACTGGGTTTGGGGCGGTGGTTATATCGGAGGAGGCGCATTAGATCTTAATCCTGACTTATCTCCATCGTTTGCATTAGACTTTGCTGGTGGTACTGTAGTACACATTACTTCTGGATTCTCTGCATTGGCAGGTGCCTTAGTCCTTGGCAGAAGACTTGGATATGGTAAAGTGCCAATGGAACCACACAATATTCCAATGGTAGTCCTCGGAGCAGGAATACTCTGGTTTGGATGGTTTGGTTTTAACGCAGGAAGTGAAGTAATGGTAGACGGCATTACCGTAAGCGCATGGACAGTTACAAATACTGCAACAGGTATGGCTGCTCTTACTTGGGTCTTGATGTCATGGGCACATACAGGAAAACCAAGTATTGTAGGAGCTGCATCAGGTGCAGTAGCAGGTTTAGTAGCTATTACTCCAGCTTCAGGTTGGGTAGGTCCAATGGCTTCAATTATAATCGGTATTGCAGCTGGAACAGTTTGTTATGCAGCTGTAACATTCAAAAACGCACGTAAATGGGACGACGCATTAGATGTATGGGGAGTACACGGAATGGGTGGTCTTACAGGTGCAATTTTGACTGGTACATTAGCTAGTCCACACATTTGGGATACCGGTGACGGTATTGGTGCATGGACTGGTACTGCAGAAGGAATGGAACAGCAAGCAATTAGCATCATTGGTGCAGCAATCTCAGTAGGTTATGCATTTGGTGTTACGATTGTAATTCTCAAAATAATGGATGCCGTTTGGCCAGGTGGAATCAGGGTTACTCCTAAAGAAGAGGAGATTGGTCTTGATTTGGCACAACATGGAGAAAGAGCATACGTTAACGAATAAGGAAACTTCCTTTTTCTTTTATTTTTATTATTTAATACAAATCAATTTAGATTTGATCATTTTACCAAAATCATGTTAATTTCCACATCTGACCTTAACTCAATTCTAAATGATCCTAATGTCATAATAGTGGATACTCGTTCATTTAAGGAATATTCTGAAGGCCATATTCCTAATGCTGTAAATTTAGATCTGTTTGCATTTCATTGGATTGATACTACAAAAGAAGGAATTACAAATTTTAACAGTCAAACTTCAACTCTTCTTTCCTTTCTTGGAGTGACACCGGAAAAAAAAGTAATCTTTTATGATACGATTTCTGGAATGCTTGCAGCTAGAGGTGTTTGGATGCTACTTTATTTTTCACATCAAAACGTCTTCATGTTAGATGGTGGAATAACAAAATGGAAAAAGGAAAATCTCTCACTTGAAACAAAACCCAATCGATTCAAACCCTCCAAGTTTACAGGAAAGATCAATCCAGATATTATTTCTGGATTTGAATATATCAGAGATAATCTAAATAATGTAAAAATTATTGATGCTCGTTCTACAGGAGAATATACTGGAAGTGTAATTAGAGCCGCTCAATCTGGACACATCCCAAACTCCATCAATATTGATTGGAATGAAAATATCGAAAAAGATGGAACTTTTAAGACTAATTCCGAACTGTCAAAACTTTATAATTTTCCAAAGGATTCAGAAATCATTACTTATTGTCAAGGTGCCTATAGGGCAGCAAATTCTTTTCTTGCTTTAAAAAAACTAGGATTTGATAAAGTACGTGTATATCTTGGTTCTTGGGGAGAATGGGGAAATAGATTAGAATTACCTGTTGAAAAATAATAGTTTCATTTTAAATTCAATCTAGGATTATTTTAAACCAAAAATTTATTTTTTCTTCCAAATAAATTGGTTGTAAATTAATTCTGGTCTGATTTGTCTGAATGGTTGAGCGCCACCTACATACCATTTTGTAAAGAATTCGTATAAGTGTAATCTGAGTGACTGAATATATACAATCAGTCCTTCAATCATCATAATTCCCAAGTTTCCACCAATAATCATTGCCATAGCTCCACCGGATTCTGCACCGCCTAAAGATGCAAATGCATTGTTTACTGTCATTAGTAATGCTGCGTGTACAAGTAACATAATTCCAAGTCGAGCATAACTAATTGTATGAGCTAAACTTTCTACAGTTTTACCAAGTAGTACTTCCATTAGAACACTTGCTGGATCTCCTCCACTTTCTGGATGTTTCTTTGCATGTAAAATTCCTCCAACCATCATCAATACCATTGATGCAATTACAATTATGACTGCAATTCTTGTAACGATCCAAACCTGTGCCCAATCTCCAAGAAATATCGTGACCCAAGGAACAGCTTCAGTATGTGCTCTTGAATACATATTCATTACATCGTATTGTGAACCAATTGCACACATCATAATTACAACAATTCCTCCATACAGTGTAATGTTTGGAATTGCTTCAGTAAACATTACAAGTTTATGTCCTTCTGCATATAATCTTCTAATTCGTAAAACCATGGCCCAAACTAGATGAACAATTCCAATGAATAATGAAACTTTGAGTATGTTAATGACTTGATCAAATGTAAGCTCTGCAACACTTAGAATTCCAACAATCCAACTAACTGAATAGAGTGCTCCTCCTTCTGCTAAAAGTCCTTCAAATGGCCCCATATGAGAAATATGATATCCAAACATCTCTCCAGTACCTACACCTGCAATTGCAGCTGATGCACCAGAAATTGCAATAAGCATTCCCCATCTTGCTAGATCCCCCTGCCCTTTTACTTTGAATAATAAACCTAATCCCATTAGTAATAATCCGTGACCCATATCTGCAAACATTAATCCATAAAAAATTGGCCACATCAAAGCAATCATAGGAGTAGGATCTGGTTCACCTTTTTTTGGAATACCTTGACTTTTTGTAATTACTTCAAAAGTTCTCACAAATTTCTTATTTTCAAATAATGTAGGTAATTCATCAACTTGTTTTGGATCGGTAACATCCTCAATTACAGACATCCATTGTTTTGTAGACTCTTTAAACTTGGTTTCCATTCTTTTTGGAATATATCCTTGTATTACTGCAAAATGTTTAGTGCCTCCAGGCTTTCTCAACATTTCAAGTACATCTTTTGCAACTAATGCTTTTTCATGAATAGCAAGAATATCTTGACGAATTTTCTTTTTGTATCCTGAAAGTTCTTTAGATATTGAAGCTTGTTTAGTGAGCAATTCTTTAATTTTGGATTCAGCCAACGCATAAGCCTCACTAGGAATCTGTGGAAATCCCTCAGGAATTTTAAATGAATTGGAATTAAAACTTCTTAGAATCTTGAAAACTTTCTCAGAATCTTCAATATTAGAAATTACTAAAAGTGCCGATTTGTCTTTGCTTTCTAAATCATATTTGTATATTGTAATACCTTCAAGTGAACGACTAATCTCTTCATAGTCTGCAGAATTAATAACAAAAAGATTTGTAAAAAAATATCTCATCAATCCAAATCCTGTTAGATCTATCTTCATTTTTCTAATTACTTCTAAAGTATCTTTGAGTGATTTGTATTCTTCAATAGCAAGTCTAGTGTTTTGTGCATCTTCTAATAGCTTAGCAGGATCATCGATAATTGATGGGGTTATTTTTCTCAAATCATTTATCATATGTTCAATTTCATCTATTTCATAATTTTTCTTCTTGATTACCGTACCTTTGAAGAGTATTTCCATAATTCCTACTGTTAGTGGAATTCCCATACCCTTGACCACATCATCTATCGACTGGAATATTTTTTGAGCCTCTAGTAGAAGATCATCAATTTCAGGTGTTACTTGGTCACTTACAGAATCAATTTTATGGAACCATTCAAACTCGGTTAATCTAGAGATTGCCTGTGGAGATTCGATTCTTGGCAAAACTATAGTTCCCAGTTTAAGATCGGCGGTTCCCAAGACATTCTTGTGTAATTTTATTTAGTTTAATATCTTTCCAAATCACCCTTTTTCCCAAACATTAAAATCTATTATGAATTAATGCGTCATATTGGGATCTAATTCTGCATTAGAACAAACAATCGACAAAATACTTACAAAAACC
>CAZDPM010000040.1:0-12069 GCA_964507355.1 uncultured Nitrosopumilaceae archaeon | reverse complement strand
GTGTTCAGATCATCCCACATATTACAGATGAGATAAAAAATAGAATTAGAAAAATTGCAGAAGAGGAAGATCTTGATTTTTTAATTGTAGAATGTGGAGGAACAGTAGGAGATATAGAGTCGCTGCCATTTTTAGAAGCTCTAAGACAGATAAGGGTAGAAGAAGGCCCACAAAATGTAATTTTTGTACATGTAACATTGGCACCGTCACTGGATGTAGTTGGGGAACAAAAGACAAAGCCTACACAACACAGTGCACAGGAATTAAGAAGGATAGGAATTCAGCCAGACTTTTTAGCAGTAAGATGTAGCACTCCTCTAGAAGAAAAGACAAAGAAAAAAATTGCGTTATTTACAAACGTTACTGCAAAGGACGTATTATCATGTCATGATGTAAAATCTATTTTTCAGGTTCCTCAAATATTGTATGATCAAGGAATAATGGATTCGTTATTTACAAAGTTTGGAAAAGTTGGGATTGTAAATGCATCTACAAACTGGGATAAATGGAATGCCATTGCAGAGTCAATGACAAACCACAAAGATAAAAAAGTAAGAATTGCCATGGTTGGAAAATATGTAACACTTACAGACAGCTACGTCAGTGTAAACCATGCACTAAAACACGCAAGTGCAAAATTAGAAAATTCTATTGAAATTGACTGGATTGATTCGGAGTCAATTACAGATTACAACATGTTATCAAAATATGATGGCATATTGGTCCCAGGGGGATTTGGAACCAGAGGGTCAGAAGGAATAATAAAAACTGCAAATTATGCAAGAGAGAGAAACATACCATATCTGGGCATATGTTTTGGATTTCAGTTAGCAGTAATTGCATTTGGAAGAAATGTTTTGAAATTAGAAGATGTAAACTCCACAGAAATAAAAGCAGATGCTAAAAATCCAATTGTCGATTTACTACCAGAACAAAAAAATATTTCAGATATGGGAGGTTCATTAAGACTAGGAGCAAATGATGTCAAAATAAAACCAAACACAATATCACATAAAATCTACAAGGCAGATACAATTAGTAAAAGACACAGACATAGATATGAAATCAATAAAGAATACATCTCAGAACTTGAGAAAAATGGTATGATATTTTCAGCAGATAGTGATGAAGGAAAAAGAATGGAGATATTGGAGATTCCAAGCCACAAGTTCTATCTAGGAGTTCAATTTCATCCGGAATTTAACAGTAGACCCGGATATCCAGAGTTAATGTTTGAAGCATTCGTAAGTGCTGCATCACAAAAATAAAGTCAATAAACTATTCTATTTTTGATATTTCATAGATTTTTTGTCGTGCATCCCTAATTGAGACCTTCTTTTTGACATAACCTTTTTTTAATAAATGACTAAGGGCCAATCTAACTGTTCTACTTGGAAGTAATGTCTTATTTGCAAGATCTTTCTGAGTGAGAGCACCCTCATACTCTAATGTCTTTAATAATAATTTGGAGCTTGGAGGCATACTGAGTAGCTCTTCAGCAAGATGTACTTTTTTTGCAAGAGCAGATATTGCAGTAGAGTCTTTTTTTAGGCGAATTATTTTGGCAGGAGGTAAAAACTGAGTACATTCGACTATACTGTTTACTTTGTATCTATCTAATCCATCAAGAACAACTTCACAGTGAAGTCTAGCTGAAATGTCACTAATTTGAATAGAGCTTTTATTTGATACAATAATTGGCCTTCGCGTGATATCTAAAGAATTTACAGAGATTATTTCAAACACATCAGAATCATGAAACAGCATGGGACCACCAGCTGACATCGAATATGCTGATGAACCGATAGGAGTAGAAATAATTATTCCATCACTGTTATCATGCCATACCTCTTCATCGTTTACACGTAGTGTATGCTCCATAAGCATGGCACTTTTAGATGAGAATATCGCAACATCATTTAAGACAGGATAAACATTTTTTCCGTCAATTTTTACACCAAGTCGTGGAACTTCTTCAACTGTATAATTTTGTTTTTTTAATATTCTTACATATGATGTAAATTCTCTAAGATCTATTTGAGCTAAAAATCCACTAGATTCACCTTCACTTATTCCAAGTACAGGCGATATAGAATCAAAATTTCTATGAAAATAATTCCTAACTCCCTTATCTCCACCTAACACCAAAACACAGTCGGGTTGTTTTGCTTTTGATTTTGCAGTAATTACAAAAGATTCAATCTCTTCATCATCTAAAATTTTTTTTATTATTTTTGCTGCAGAGTCAATCGCACCAGAGCTGTAGATCCCTATTTGCACAGTGAAATGAAACTAGGAGGTTCAATAAAAGGATAAAGTACTAAATTGTTCTATATTTTACCAAATTGTAAAAATATGAAGCATTAGTCTCAATTGCATGCTTTTGCGGTATTTTAAGTAGTCCAACTTGTTTTGAGTCAAGTGCTACCTGAGCTGACCCACCTGCAAAGCATAGCGCCCAAAGAAAGTCTTTTTCTTTTAGCATAGTACAACAAAACGTTGCACAGAAAATATCTCCAATGCCAGTTGTATCATAGATTTCCTTGTTTGGCAAAGTAATAGAATAAATCTTATCTTTGACCAGTAATGAGACGTCGGTTTTGTTTGTAAATAGTACATATTCTACACCTTTTTTCTGCAATGCCAACATCATCTCATCGTTTGAACCATTTACAATTTTTTGAGATTCTTCAGGATTTACTTTAATTGCATTAACTCCAGTAAGATCAAGCATAGTGTTTTCTAAAACTATATTTTTATTTGAATCAACTCGTCGCAAAAACCCTTGAGGATCAACAAGAATAAAACTAGAGTCTTTCTTAATTTTAGAAAACACATCAGATGAAATTTCATGAAAAATCGGTGTAATCAAAGAACCGTCAGCATTAATGGTTGTGTATTCAATTGGTTCACATGCATTTAGCAGTTTGAGTGTTCTGTCTGAACCCGTAATATCTATGGCAAACCTAGTAGTAAGATTCTCAGACAATGCATTTTCAAAGTGGATTTTATTTTGAGTTAGATATTGCTGTGGAAAATCTTTACCAAATTTTGTGTAAAGAGATACATCGAATTTGAGTTCCCGCGCAGTCAATCCCCCATAGCAAGCAGCACCACCAATTTGTTCATGGGTTTCGCCATCTATAGTAATTGTATCAATTGCACAGTGTGAAAATAACGCTACTTTCATGATTTATGACATCATAGTAACGATTTAGTTTTTTGCATTATTTTTTTCAAAACATTCCTGACAAAGGAGATTACCCTTTATTATCATCAGATCGACATTTGAACTAAAGCAAACATGACACAGGCCACGCATTATATCTCAACAAGAAATACTCAGTTCAACATTAAAACATGATCGGTTTTTCGTAAATGATATGTTTTAATCTCAAAAATGTCTAAAAAATAAGAGAGTTTCAATCACATGCTTTTGCCATACCTGTTTCAAAATGTCTTAGAAAATGGCATATTTCATCGTCACTACATATTGTGTTAAAAATCCATTACATGTTAGATTGAAGGTAAAAAGCACACAAGAATATAAGGAGGGGAATTCGATGATTTCCATGCCACTTAAACGTGCAAGTAGGGGCCGTACAAAAGGAGGAAAAGGCTCCTCCGGAACAGTACAATGCACAAACTGCGGTTGTACAGTACCAAAAGACAAAGCAAAGAAAGTCACAGGTAGGATTAATTTGGTTGAACATACTTTAGCTAAAGAACTGCGAGCTCAAGGCGCATACATTGCATCACCAACAGTTTTGAAGTGGTATTGTATTTCATGTGCAATTCATTTTAAAATATTAAAGATCAGATCAGAAGACAGCAGAAGACAACGTGGAAAACTGCGCTAGAATATTATTTTAAAACATAATTAAATTGTCAATTTCAATGTAATTCATAATTAATTTAAGAATTTTGCCCTTCTCAGATCGTGAAACAGTGAATCATTTTGTACTACAATCAATGCTCTAGTATTCTTCATTGTTGGGCAACTTAGTAAATTCATCTAATATAAAAAAATGTTAGTTATCATACAATATTGAAATTATTCTGCATAATACCTATTCAACATTTTCTTTGATATTTTTAGTAGTTGTAATCATTCTTTGAATCAATGTAATTCCTGCAATTACTACAACAATCATTACTGCAGGTTCGATATATCCAATTATTCCAATTATTGCAATTACTAGCAGACGTTCTGCTCTCTCACCAATACCAATTCCTTGCAGATTGATGTTAAGTGCATCGGATTTTGCTCTAGCATAACTTACCAATAATGACAAAGTTATTGCAAGAACTACAAGGTATGGTTCTGCATATCCACCAATTAATAATCCTAGAAAGATTGCAACTTCAGCAATCTTATCAAACATTGAATCAAGATAAGATCCTTTCTTGGAAGTTTTGCCAGTTACTCTTGCAACTTGCCCATCGATCATATCAAAAAATCCAGACACTAGCAGTAAAATTCCACCAATGATTAATCCAAATTCAATATTCAACCCATATACTACTGCAGATGCAAGAGCAAACAGAAAACCTACAAATGTCCAAAAGTTTGGGGATAATCCAGTTGACGCAAATGCTTTTCCAATTTTTTCAAGTACAGGTTGCAGTGTATTTCTCAAATTATTTAACATGAGATTTCTCCAAATAAATTTCCCAACAAAGAACTTATTTCATTAAATTTAATTTTCAAAATCATCATATCAAAAAATAATTCATCTGTAATTTAATCGAGATAAATTCATGGCAATTAATGTAGACATTATTTTTGCTGCAATAGAGGCAGTGGCGCCATTGTCATATTGTGGATTTAGTTCCACAATATCGACACCAGATACATTTTTGTTTTCAAGAGAATAAATCATGTCAAATAATTCTCGAGATGTCAAACCTGCAGCTTCTGGATTTCCAACACCTGGAGCATATGCAGGATCAAGTACATCAAGATCAAAACTAGTATACAGGGAATCAAAGGATGATGAAAAATCTTTTAGTAGTTTAGGACCATTTCCTTCTCGTACTTGTTTGTCTGTAATTGTTTTGATGTTATGTTCTTTTAAAAATTCAAGTTCTTCTTTTACAAAAGCACGTGCCCCGACATGTAAAATATTATCTGCGCCTCTCTGCTCTACAATTCTTCTAAGATATGCAGCATGACTTAGATGGGTATTTGCAAACTCATCACGTAAATCATAATGAGCGTCAAATACAACATAGCCGGTTTCTTTTGAAAAGCTCATGTATGTACCAAAGGTAAGCGAGTGTTCACCACCTAAAATGAATAATTGTTTTTTCTTTGCAACTAGTTCTTTTGTGATTTTACCAATCATGTCAATCATTTCACTTGCAACAACTGTATGAGTAGTATTTCCTAAATCTTCAATGTTTACAGATTCCAAATCAATACCAAACTGAGGATGAAATATCTCAATATTGTTAAATGCATCACGAATAACATCAGGTCCAAATCTGCATCCTGGCTTGTAAGAATGAGTTGAATCAAATGGGATTCCAAATACAGTAGCTACAGGTTCAGAATCACTAGATGAAGCAGTAATCATAGGATTTCGATTCATGTATAAATCAAGAAAACTCATTTTTACATCATCAGTTGAGGTCTGTGTGAAAGATACTTTGGAAGGTTTAGCCCAGTAAGTGGCTTACCCTTTGTTTGTTCACTAATTTCATTAATAAAATCATCAAATGTCAATTCTCTAATGTTTCCTGTTTGTCTATCCCTAATACTTAGATTTTCCGAATTTGCTTCTTTTTCACCAATTACTAGAATATAGCGAATCCATTCTCGTTCCGCATCTCTAATTCGCTTTCCTATGCTTTCGTTTCTATCATCAACATCAACCCGAATATTTTTGGATGTTAGTTTATCAGTTAAACCGTCACAAATATCAGCAAACTCTTCTTTTAATGGAATCACACGTACTTGTGTTGGTGCAAGCCATAATGGGAATTGTGGTTTTAGTCCTTCTTTAATATCCAGAGCAGCTTTTTCCAAAATCACATAAATTACTCTTTCAATTGCACCACTTGGAGAATTATGTAAGATTATAGGATTCTTACGAACATTGTGTTCATCAACAAATTCAATTCCATAGCGATTTCCGTTTTCAACATCGATTTGATCAGTTGAAAGTGCAGATGCTTTTCCCATAGAATCTACAAAATTAAATTCCCACTTTAAAACAAAATAAAAGAATTTTTCTTTCCACATTTCAACTAGTACAGGTCTGCCATGTTTCTTAACTAATTCAATAATCGACGATTTATTTTCAGTATAGAAATCCTCCGTAAATCTAATTGCCATTTCATAATCAGACTCTACAATTCCAAGTTCTTTTAGAACATTGCGAGATAAATCAAATCTAACTTTAATTTCGTCAATTGATTGTGCCATATCTTTACAAAATGCATGACAATCAGGCATTGTAAATGCTCGTAGACGTCTTAATCCCACTAATTCACCGGACTGTTCACGCCTGAAACTATAACGAGTTAATTCGTATAATCTGTAAGGTAGGTTCTTGTACGACATTTGAAACTCATTAGCCATTAGAAATTGTCCAAAACAAGCAGCAAATCTTAAAAATAATTTTTTTCCTTCAGAATCAATATTATACTGTCTTGCTGGAAATCTATTAAAATAACTAACCATACTAGGATGATGAGAATCATACATAATGGGAGTCTCAACTTCGTAACCACCGTATTCTTTGACTTTATCTGTGACAAATCTTTCAATTAGAGATTTAATTAAACGACCATTTGGAAAAAAACGCATATTTCCAGAATCAGATGCTGGTTCATAATCTGCAATCCCCATTTTCTTCATCAATGCAACATGTGGTGGAGGTTCATCTACTGCTCTTTTTTTTGCAGATTCATATTTTGCAAGTACTTCAAGTTTTGGATATTTTAAGAAATTAAAATCTCCAATATTATAAAGAGTTCCATCTGGAGAAAGTATTTTCCAATAGGATGTAATCTTTGATTCGCCTTTTAGAGCATCTGATGTCATCTCTTTTTCTTCAGTTAAAGTTTTTTCACCAGTGCTTTCTTTTGTTACAACTTTGGAACTTTCAGCTAGTGGATGCCCTTTTACTTTAAGATGATATGATTTTGTCCAACCAAACGGAGAGCGATATACTTCTAATTCAGATGCAGTAGATTCCATCTCTTTTAGTAAGGATAATGCAATGGAGGGTGCTGCCAAATTTGAGCTAAGATGAGCATATGGATACAATAACAATTTTTTGCAGCCAATTTTTACCATAGAGTCTTTTATTTGCAATATTGCATTTTGAGCAACAGACGAATCATCACCGTTTTCGATAGCCACAAAAGCAACAACTACTTCTTCTAATCTTTTTGTTTCAGGGATAATCTCTTCAGCACTTTTGATCTCCTTTTTTGTTGGAGTATATTCTATGCTATCACAGTGAAGTTGCAGTATACGCATAATCTCAAACTAAATAATAATTGAATTAAATCTTTGGCTAATTAAGCTCAATAATTGAATGTAAACCAGTTAGATTGTACCTAATTTATCAAAATACATTCATTTTAAAAACATCCACATATGAAAAATACATCATTCAGAGCAACTCCATTCATATATTGAAAATGAAAATCCTTCTTTATCATCTTTTTTGATTAGGTTTTTTTCAAGGATGATTCTACAAATTAAACTGGTATCAGTTATAATTTCTAAACCTTTTAGAGCATCTTTTTTTGTAGTCATTTCCTCGCCAAGAATTTTAACAACAATGCCAGAAAGTTCACCTAGATCCTTTTTGGTGTATTTTGCTTTATGTAGAAAAAATGTAATACTAAGAGAGAGTGGTTTTCCAGCACATCTTTTTTTTACGTTACTGATGTTTTTACCCAATTTTGTAAGTATTGCTTCACGGATTAGTAATTTGGTCTCTTTAGCTTTTTTTCCTGTAGATAATGGAACAAGTCCGCTGACTTTGATATTTTGTAATAATACGTCGCCTTTCATGTTATTGCTAAAAGTAAGATGAATTTAATCCGGGATCGTAATAAAATATGATTGAAAAGTTTACTTTTTGAATTAATACACAGTAATAATTTGAAGATTGAAAATAACGTTAGAACAATACTGCAAGTAGGCATGAATATTAGATAGTTTATTCAATATACAAATCATATTTTTTGTTTTTCAATCCTATCCCTTAGTGTAATAATTGAACGTAGGATTAATCCAGATATGCCCAAATTAGTTGTAAGAAACTGCACTGTCCGCTTAAGAGAATCATCACCACGAAATCCTTCATCGTAAATCATCTCTACTGAGCCCTTATCAGTATCAACAAATGATGTAATTAGTGAATATTGTCCTAATTTCTTATCTATTTTTTCTAGATATAGGCGAAGCTCAACTGTGTGTACTCGGAAATCTTGTTCTACAAAATCACCTGAAGAAACCAATATCTCAACATCATCAGGATTCCGGTTTATTCTTTGAGGGTTATGTAAATCTATGATATTCATTATATGTTATGGATAGTGTTCTCACATAAGAAAGATTTGTAAAGTCTGTAAGGGTAATTCTTTATTCCATCTATCAAATAACAGGTGGCGATATTATGAGAACGTATAGTCATCATCTTTTTTGATTGACTTTTGTATTTACTTACCAAAATTATCATAGTGTTTTAGAACATCAAATAACTATTTTCAGCATATTTTACTAAAATAAAGTTCTTAATGAGACTTTCGACAAATTCTTCTTTTTTTCGTAAATCACAAATTGTGATATTATAATCATTTTTAATAAAATCTAAAAATTCAGACGCCATAAATCCAAACCTCAAACCAGGACATTCATTTTAATTTCAATGATAAAGGAACAGATTCAAGGTTTAAAGATTCATCCAAGGAACATTTTCAAATAACCAGATAAATTAAAACAAATAGAAATAGTATTGATTTTCAGATCTGATGACATAAACTTAATCAATAGGAGTTATTGGTAAAGCGTGATTGTCTCAAGAAAATAGCCAAACAGACTATTTTAATAAAAGTGTAACACAGTATTATAGAACAAATATTCTAATGCTTTCAGAACATGTAAGACTTTCTGAAGCATGTACAATGTTGCAAAAAAAAGATTTAGATGAAATTATTGTAGTAGATGAATCATACAATCCAATAGGGATAGTCACAGACGAAGATATCTTAACAAAATTAAGCGAATCTTTTGTTAATCCATCAAAAACAACATTAGGTGATATCATGGTATTTCCATTAATTACAATTAAAGAAAATCAAACTCTTTCTGAAGCACTTGCAATAATGCGTGAGAGAAAAATTCGGAAATTAGCAGTATTATCAAACAGTAATTTAGTGGTGGGAATGCTTTATTTGGATACAATAGCCAATCTTGTCAAAAAATCATTAATTAAACAACAAAAACAGTCTACATTTTTTGGGATTATTTGGAATCTTGGAGTCATTTTACAGTTTACTGGAGTGTTGATGTTTATTCCTGGAATTGTTGCAACAGTACTACACGATTCAATTGTTGCAACAGGAATATTCCTCATGTCCATTTTACTAATAATTTTTGGTTTTTTCATGAATTCTTATGGTCAAAAATATCCTTTGACATTAAGAGGAACTACAATTCTAGTATTTGCCAGTTTTATAATCTTAGTTTTGTTTGGAATGATACCTCAACTGTTTGTAATAGGTTTTGATTCTAGCGATCCTTTAGAATTATTTGCAGATGGATTTTTTGAAAGTTCAGCAGGATTTACAACCGGAGGATATTCTCTCGTACAAAATCCAGAAGAACTACCAAGGAGTTTTACATTTTATCGCGGATATGCTCAATTTGTGGGAGGATTAAGCTTTATCTATTTGATTGTAACAGTGTTTTATTCTGAAAGACAGATCAAGATGATGAAAGGATTCATTTCAGGAAATGTACCACATCTAAAAAATTTACTTTCAACAATCACAATAATATTTTCAATATATGCAATAGCTATTGCATTACTGTTATTTTATTTAGGAGAAGACAACATATTGGATGATTTTGCTCTAGCATTTAGTGCATTATCCACAGGCGGTACAAGTCCGGATTCTAAAATATTTGATGATTTTTCCGTACCAAAATATATCGTTTTAATGGCTGCAATGATACTTGGATCACTACCGTTTAGCATGCATTATGCTTTTGTAAGAAAAAAATTCTTCACAACAAAATTAACAAAAGAGGTAATAGTGTATCTGAGTTTACTAGTTATTTTTTGTATCACGTTCACCTTATCTATGGGTCTAAATTGGCTAGAAGGTTCATTTAATATTATTTCAGCAAGCACCACCACAGGATTTCAAACAATAAGTCTCGAAAACATTAATCCAATTTCACTTTTAATCATTGTAACTGCCATGATTATTGGAGGATGTGGGTTTTCTACAGCAGGTGGTATCAAGATTTTTAGATTTATGCATCTAGCAAAAATTAGACATGCTTTAAATCAAAAAAATGTAAAAATATCTGAATCAGACAAAAAAGATATCACAGTTGGAATTATAATTTTGGTCGTATCAGTACTAGTTCCACTTGTAATTGCCACTTACATGTCTACCATAGGATATAATTTTCAGAATACATTTTTTGATGCAGTTTCAGCGATAACAACTACAGGACATGGTGCAGGAACGGTCAGTACGGCACTCAGTCCTACCATGACAGTAATTTTTGGATTTTTGATGATCCTTGGGAGAATTGAGATAATTTTACTAGTGTATATGTTCATTCCAAAACTTATGAATTAAGATATATGATTAAAAATAGTATCAACAAGCAAACTACAGATACAAGACCGGATATAGATGGTTATCGGGTGCAATACGGTAAGAGGAAAAATAAGAAAGTGTTATGAAAAACCACAAACAAATTTCTTGAGAAAACATACTGCCAATAAAAAAACAAAAAATAAGAAAAACTAAAACTTGTCAAAACGAGCACGTTCTAGATCTCGATCATCTTTAGATTCTTTTTTCCATTCTTTGTAATGATCTTTACAAAGAACAGTTTTTTTGCCTACAGAACTTACACGTAGTCCAGCATTTTCTACTTTAGTAGTATTCAATGAACGAGCGCCTTCATTATTGCATCCGTCGACATTACATTTAGCACCTTTTGAAACAATACCCATAATTATGAATAAATTAGATGTTATTTATATTTGAGAAAGATTATTGCAGTCACCATAATTTTATGAATCTGAGATTTAAGAAGTCTGCATTATACATCGTTTATAAGAGGAATATTTTTTTCTGAGAATATGGGGGGAACAAAAAAAGTCAGTCCTGCAAAACAAGACAAGGCTCAGAATTCAAAAGACGGAAAGGATTCAAAAAAGAGTAGAAAAGATAGAGGAGAGAGTGGTCCACGTAAAGCAGAGATAACAGTTATGGTAAATGAAACCGAGGCAATTAAAATTATCAAAAACTCTAAAGTTGTAACAGTTCATGATCTTGCAAGACAAACAGGAGTTAAAGTTTCAGCAGCAAATGCATTTTTAATAGAATCAACAAAGAAAGGGCTTGTAAAACGCATTGGTGGATATAGCGGCCACTACATCTATCAAACAGTGTCTTCATAAAGACAAAAAACGTCTCCAGATTTCACATCTTTTAGTGCATTAATGTTTTCTAACATTTTTCCAATAGGAGTCATAATTTTTCCAGGAGATGCATCATCTACAAAAAAGCAAATACTGCCAGTAGACGATAAAAATGCAATATCACCTTTTTTGAATTCTTTTGTAGATCTCTCAACTCCAGAATCAACTACAGTTTCAAAATAAGCGATATTTTTTCCTAGAAAATGAGCATGTCCTTCCAATGGCAAAGATCTCATTATTGTCCCAACAGTTCTTGGAGACAAATGCCGTTTTAGATCACAGTGGATCTTTGCTTTTCCTTTAATTTCCAAAACTATCTGTTTTCTCGAGACTGAGGGCGAGATCAATCTGTAGTTTAAAATTATTGGATTAT
>CAZDPM010000039.1:0-12713 GCA_964507355.1 uncultured Nitrosopumilaceae archaeon | reverse complement strand
TTTTACCACAAGTTCCAGTTGATTACAATTGGAATGAAAAAGAATTTCTTGAACACACTTGTGAAAAAGCAGGATTATCAATAGACTCTTGGAAAGATTCAAATACCGAAATAGAAAAATTTGAAGGAATTATCTTTAAAGAACAAATTAAATGATAGTACAATTATAAATAATTAACAAAAATAATTCTTTCCTATAATAATTTTGACAAATTAAAATATTTTATTTTGGAGTATTTTTTGTTGATACTGAATAATTTTTAATATATTCTTCAAAATTAAGGATATGCAATTGATTCTGTAATTGTTGATTGTAATTCTGAAATTTTTATCCTACTCTGTTCCATAGAATCTCTTTTACGAATAGTGACAGTCTCATCTTCTAGGGTTTGATAATCTATAGTTATTGCAAATGGAGATCCAATTTCATCTAATCTTCTGTATCTTCTTCCAATTGCTCCTGAATGATCCAAGAATGCATCACATTTTCTTTTAATTTGTAGATAAATCTCGTCTGTCTTTTCTTTTAACCCATCTTTTTTTATCAAAGATAAAATTCCAACATGAATAGGTGACAAATATGGTTTTAGAGCTAAAACCGTTCTCTCATTTTTCTTATCATCTTTCAAACTATGTTCTAAAATTGTGTAAAGACTTCTATCTATTCCCATGGAAATCTCAAAGATATGTGGTAAGACCTTTTCATCATTATCCATAACATCAAATTTTTCATTGCTTTTCTTTGCGTGACTGGAAAGATCATAATCTGATCTATAATTGCAAGCAACAAGCTCAAGCCATCCTATTGTTGTCTCAACTTCAAAATCATATGCTATCTTTGCATAGAATGCTTTTTCCTTATCCCCAAGTTTTCTAAATCTGCTTTTTGTTACATCAATGCCTGTCTTTTCATAAAATTCAGTTAATATCCCAAGATAATATGCTACAAATTTGTTTGGTATTACTTTAGATTCAATAGCTTCTTTGCATGTCATTGATGCCACTTCAGTATCTGTCTGGATTCTAATTATTGTATTTTGAACTTCTGAGAATCTATCCATTTCATCTAATCTAGTTGGATTACAAAATACTTCGATTTCTGCTTGATAGAATTCTCTTAAACGAAGTAAACTTTGTCTTGGTGCTATTTCATTTCTAAAACTTTTTCCTACTTGAGCTATTCCTAATGGCAATTTTCCTCGCATTGTCTTAAAGAGTCTTGGAAAATCAACAAAGATTGATTGACATGTTTCTGGTCTAAGATATGCTTCTTCCTCTTCTGGTCCGATTCCCACTTTGAACATCATGTTGAATTTTTTTGTTTTTTCAAAACCCCCTTTACATCGTGGACATTTGATGTTGTTTTGTGAAATTACATTATCAAATTCTATTAAATCTGCACTTTCAGGAATTTCAATTTTTGATATTTCAGCAATTGTTCTATCTGCTCTAAAAGTCGATTTACATTTTATGCATTTTATTATTGGATCTGCAAAGTTACCTAAATGACCTGATGCCTCAAAAACAGATTTTGACATTATCTGTGAGCCATCAATTTCCATCATTCCATCTCTTCTTATCAATTCTCTTCGCCATAATTCAAGAAACTTGTTTTTCAAACTTACACCAGAAGGGCCGTATTCCCAAAATCCCGCCTGTGCGTCTGCATAAATCTCACAACTTGGAAAGTAAAATCCACGCTCAAGTGCTAATTTCATGACATCTTCATAATTCATTGTATCATATCACCAATAACTGAATAAATTTCTACGCAAGCTCCTTGACCTTTCTTATATTTTCAAAATCATCTCTAGTGTCATCAATTGGAGTTTCCAAAATTATTGGAATTTTTTTCTTATTGACAGTTTTTATTACTTCGGCTAATCCTTTCTCTCCAATATTTCCTAATCCTATGTGATAATGTCTATCGAGGTTACAACCAATCTCACCTTTTGCATCATTAAGGTGTAGAATCTTCAAATTCTCAAATCCTATTATGTCATCAAATTTCTTTAACGTTTCTTTGACTGATTTTTCTGTTCTTAGATCATATCCCGAAACAAAAGCATGACATGTATCCAAACACACACCAAACTTTTTTGATGGCTTTAATTGATTAAATATCTCTGCTAATTGTTCAAAGTTTGCACCAACAGAATTTTTTTGCCCTGCTGTGTTCTCAAGTAAAATCATAACATCATTTTTTGTTTGTCCTGCCTTGTTTAGTCCCTTAACAAGTTGTTTTATTCCAGCTTCTTCTCCTGTTCCTAGATGACTGCCTAGATGTGTAACTAAATATGGAATGCCAAGTTTTCCACATCTCTCAATTTCATTAACTAGTGTATTTACAGATTTTTCAAAACCGTCTACTTTTGGCGTAGATAAATTTGGTAAATATGGCATATGAGCACATGTTGCAAATCTATCTATCTTACTTGATTTTAGTTTCTCTTTGAAATTAGTAATGTCATCATCTAAAAGATCTTTTGCATGCCATCCTCTAGGATTTCTGGTAAATATCTGAAAAGCAGAACATTCTCTCTCTACTGCATTATCTACTGCTTTGTCAATTGATCCAGATATTGAAACATGACACCCAATCTGCATACGTAACATTTTTCTTAAAACATAATTTAAACCACCGTTCAAATTTAAAAAATCAGATTTTTAAGTAAACTCAGTAAATTACTTTTATGCTTGAACTTGGAGCTGACGAATATGCAAAATATCCCTTTATGGCAGATGCTGGTCAATATCTAAAGGATAAAGGTTTTCCACTGGTTAAATTTGGAACAGATCCTGATCTGAAACCGTCTGTTGAAAAAGCTTTTCATCGACTTAAAGTTTCTACAGAAGGCGGAATTTACAAATCTGAACTAATTGATGGACTAGCATCAAAATCATATGTACTTGAGATAGAAGTTTTTTCATTTCTTTTAGCCATTGTATTGATAAAATTAACTGGAATGCATACTTTAACCAAAAGATTTGCACTTGCAGAGGCTAGACGCGCAGAACAACATCTTGAAAAGGATTTAGGAAAAGCTTCTGAAAAATCTAAAGTTGATTTAGCAATTAAAATAATTCATGATTTATTTGGAATTGAAGTAATAAAACAGGATGATTTTTTTGAAATACCAGTAGCTGATTATTTAAAACATTCTGTAAGTTTTCATGAACGAGAATGGAAACTAATCAACAGATATGTTAAAGATGGTAAAGTATTACTTACTCCAGAAAAAACAGTCAGATTAATTCGAAAAGAACTAGGAACCTATATTGGTTCTAAAATTATTAATGCTCCAACACCACCTATGATTCCCGGATTTGAAAATATGGTAAATGAATTAATTTCAATTTGTAAAAAACTAACACCAACTTACACTATGACTACTGGAGAATATCCTCCATGCATAAAACATGCAATTGAGGTTCTTGAAAAAGGAGAAAATCTTCCACATTCTGGAAGATTTATGCTTGCAACATTTCTCTTATCCAAAGGTCAATCTGTAGAAGAGATTGCACCGTTATTCAAAAATGCACCTGATTACAACCAAAAAGTTACTCTTTACCAGTTAAATCACCTTGCTGGAACTTCAGGAAGTGGAACTCACTATTCATGTCCTTCATGTGAAAAACTAAAAACACAAAACTTGTGTTTTGCAATACCAGAATGTGATAATATCAAAAATCCAATTCAATTTGGAAAAAAGAGAACATAATGCAAGAAAATGACATTAAATTTCTAGAGGATACTTTTAAAAAATATTATTTTGATCATTTTGATCTTATTCGTGTACCAAATAGAACTTCAGAGCGAGAATTTGGATTCCAAAAATTTAATTCTGGTATGATAAGACATATCTCAATTAAAGATGATAAAGAATTACATCTATTATTAATGAAAAATATTCCTTCTGATGTATATTGCTCTAATGCTTGTTATTCCTTTCCAAATTTACCTATGAATGAAAAAGATTGGAAAGAAGCTGATCTAATTTTTGATATTGATGCCAAAGATCTTAATTTAGAATGTAGAAAAAATCATACAATTTCTAAATGTAATGACTGCAATGAAATATCTGTTAGTAACAATAATTGTAGTAAATGTAATTCTACAAAGATAGAGAAAAAATCTCTTCCTTGTAACAATTGTATAAATGCATCAAAAAATGAAGTATCAAAACTATCAAATATTCTCATTGAAGATTTTAATGTTCAACAAAATGATATTCATGTATATTTTTCTGGTAATGAAGGATTTCATGTGTATGTATATAATTCACAGTTTCAACAACTAGGTTCTAAAGAACGATCAGAATTAACAGATTACATAATGTTTCATGGAGCAATACCTGAAACATTTGGAATGAAAAAAATTAAACCAAATCGTATGTTATTTCCAGATTTTGAAGAAAATGGATGGAGAGGAAGATTTTCTAAAGAAGTATATGGCACAAAATCAAAGCGTTCAAAAATAATTACAGAATTAATTGTAAATGGATATTCTTCTTTTCAAAAAACTTTAGATGATATATCTAATCGAATTGGTGTTCAAGTCGATCCTAATGTTACAATGGACATTCATAGAATATTTAGACTTCCAGGATCATTAAATAGTAAAAGTGGTTTGACAAAAATTTTCTGCAATGATCTTATCAAATTTGATCCCTATTTTGAAGCTTCATTTCTTAATGAAAATTTAGTTGAAGTGATGGCTAATTGTCCAATTGGATTTAATCTAAAAAACACAAAATTTGGTCCCTATTTTGATGAAAAAGTATCCATTCCAACTTATGCTGCTGCTTATATGATTTGTAAAAAACTTGCAACAATATCTTAATCTAGAATATCCCCCCTAACTAACGAATTTACGACCAAATCTTGAATTTTACTGGTAAGACATTAATTTACCAAGACGCAAGAAACGTTGATTTTGTATAGCGCCTCCACTGATAAGCAAGTTCCGCCTCCTGATGCAGGCAAATTCATCCGGTTAATTATAATTGCAATAATTGCTATTGCAATATTTGCAGTTGCTGGAAATCAGGCAGTAATTTTATCAATGAATTTTACTGAATTTGGAGACCAATTTAGTAAACCTTTGTATTATTCTCTTATCTCAACTATTATTCTTTCAGCGATTGCTCTTGTACGAGTAAACATCATTGGAAGATCGTCTATCTTTTGGTATGGGCTTCACACTGCTATTGGTTTTATAGGAAAAAGTACCCAACAACCAATCTCAAATAATATTTCTAGCTTTAAGGATTACAAGCTTAGCCCATTACAATTTGTAATCTGGCAGATCACCAAGATTTTGCTCTTTGGAGCATTTTTTGTCAATATTATGTTTGGATTTGCAGCCGTATCTTTTATTGATGGAAATAGTCTTGGTTTTGAAAACTTAACTAATATTTTCTCTTTACCGTTTGTTACACCTAGTACTGATGTTAATTATTCAATTCAACAAGTTGTTCCAATGATTCCCTCTCTAGTACTTCTTTTACCTCCAATTCTTGCAGCAATTGGACTTCGTTTAGTTTTGTATGTTGGAATTCATAAAATTATTAATGTTATTACTTCATATCTTCAAGATTCGCAAAGTGGAAAGCCAAGATATCTCAATTATGTATCAACAGTAGAAACTATAATTGGTGTAGGTATAGTTTGGTTAGGGTTTAATCTATTTTTTACTGATCAAATTGATTATAATACACGATATGTGATTGGTGGAACACTAGTAATCGGTTTTGCTCTTTTAGCGTTTGCCCTTGTGGATAGAATTAGAGCTCGTGTTCTCACTCATATGTTTAAGAGAGATGTCTATCTTAGAATTTTAACAATTCTTGCAATCGCAGTTATTGTTGGAGGGTTTGTAACTGTCAACAATAGTATTGCAGATGCAAAAAAAATTGAATATTTGGGACCTTACACTGCTCAACAAATTGGTATCAATCGTTACATTGGTCAACTAAATGACATCAAAGAAAATACTCATGATGTAAAATTGCAATCTGTATCACCAAATAACATCAAAAATTATGTTACTCAAAATAAAGATGTGCTCAATGTCATAAGAATATGGGATTGGGAAGCAGCTTTTGCTAAACTAAAACCTGAAATTGGATTAATACCATATGTAGATTTTGAAGATAATGATATTCTTCGTTTTAACAATACACTATACTGGACTGCTTCAATGAAGCCTATACTACCTTCTTCTGTTAGTCTTGCAAACACATGGTATAATGAACATTTAGTATACACTCACGCTCCAAATGGGTTCCTGACACTTGAGGCTACAGGTGGCCAAATTGTCGATAGTAGTAAATTCTTCAAACAACGAGAAATCTATTACGGTGAAGGCGGCCTCTTTGAGACAACATGGTCTGCATATCCAAATTCTAGAACTACCAGTGCTGAACTAGGAGGCGCATCTTACAATGGTAAAGGAGGATTAGATGTATCTCCCCCACTTAGCTGGGCTTTTGAACCAAACTTTTTACTTTCATTTCCTACAGAATCAGTACATGTAATGCGATACAAAGATGTACAGGATAGAATGAAAACTTTGTATCCTTATTTTCTATATGATCTCTTTGGTAAAGAATTAGATTCTATTCCAGTAACTGATGGAACAAATTCCTATTGGTTGATTCCCTTGATAGTTGGATTTGATACTCATGATGTACCTTGGTCTGTTGGAAATCCATATTTGAGATTAGTAGGATTTGCTTTAGTTGATACTTACAATGGTGATATTCAATTAATGAAAACAGGCGATGATTTCTTTACTGAAATGTTTGTTAGTCAATACTCTGATAAATTCACACCAATACCAACTTGGCTTGAAGAACAACTCCGATATCCAGTTGAGCTGTTTAATTGGAAAGCAGAGATGTATAACATTTATCATGTAAATGATGTTGAAACATTTATTCAAGCAAATGAATTTTATGAAGTTCCTCAAGGACTAGAGGCATATTATGTTGAAGCAAAACCTCCAGGTTTTAATCAAACTGAATTCATTGGTTTACTTTCATTAGAACTTAGAGGTTCTCAAGGAAGAAATCTTGCAGGATACATGATAGTTGAAAACGATCTTAATCATTTAGGAGATTTACAATTCTATGAAGTTCCATTAAATTCTACTACTAAATTGATTGGTCCTACTGCAGTTAGAGAAGCATTAGATAAAGATCCTACATTTGCAGAACTAAAGACTCTTTTACGAAATCCTAGAATTGGAGATAATATTCTATATAGAGTTGGTCAACATGATGTTTACTTTATACCTGTATACACTGCAGGTTCTGGTGGAGTTGTTGCACAACTTGGTACTATTGCAGCAGTAGGTGCAGCCTTTACTGGCGAATATTATGTTGGTCTGGGAGATACTCAAGAAAAAGCCTTTGAAGCATATTTGAAAAAGGTATCTGGTGTAGCTGGTTCCTCAACTTCAGTTAATGTAGATTATATTGAATTAGGAAAAACAGATAGAATCAATATTATAAAATCAGCATTCACGGACAATAACATTGAGATTTCTGAGCCAACATCTATACAAATTCCATTATCGTTTAAAGAAGGAGAGATATTCTTCTTTACTGAAAGTGATCGTGTTGATGCACAAGACTTCTTGAAAAAATTCATAGATGATTTTGTAAAACCAAGAACTGACAGAGTATTCATATGGCAAGAAGACACTAATCTCAATATTGGAACAATAATTACTAAAGACAGTATTCCCGAAATGCATTATATTTCAATTGCAATCGGAAACTAATTACTAAATTGTGCTTAAAATATTTTAGAACGTTAAATTAGCTGTAGTTTTTGTATCTACTAATTGTTACTAATAATCGATAATGGATCTATTTACACAAAAAATTTGATTAATTTTTTAAATGAAACAAAAATTTTATTTAAAATACAAACCCCTAATATGTTAGATTTACAATCGTTAGATAATTATAATTCATTTATTCTATCTGGAAGAAGAAAAAATGAAAAAATAATTAATCAAATTAACTCTAAAATAATCAATCACGCAATTCAAAATAATAAAAAACTATTAGGTATATGCTATGGTGCAGAAATATTGGCTTTGACTTTGGGTGGAACAATTCGAAAACTTGCAATATCTCAAAAAGGTAATGAAAAAATTAACATTCAAAGAGAAAATATCTTATCCACTAATGATTTACAGGTATTTGAAAGTCATGGATTCGAAATTTCTAACTTGCCTGATATTTTTGATGTAATTGGTACATCTAAAAACTGTAAATTCGAAATTATTCAATATAATAAAAAACCAATTTTTGGAACACAGTTTCATCCTGAAATGAGTAATGATGGCCAAAATTTAATTCAAAAGTTCTGTTCTCTCTGATTGCTTTTAATAACTCTAAAATCTTTCTAATTTTATGGAATCTACTGATCATCAACTTTTACTTCCTTTAATAGATGAAGAAAATATTTGCTTACCTTTACCAATAAACGTGGTTTCAAAATATTGGAATATTACACTTCCAATGTCTGAAGCTATCGAATCTTCAAAACAATATGCAAATTCTAATGGTAGTATTCTAATTGAGGGAATTGAATCTGCAGAAAGACATGGGCTTAAATGTAAAATTATTCATTCTTCTTTATCTGAATTAAAAAAAATTATTGATACTGGAATTCCGCCAATAGTAATTCTTCCAGGAATTCCAGAAATTACACAACACGCTTCAGTAATATCTGGATATGATGATAATGAAAAAACTATCCTTCATTACATTCAAAAAGGAAATAATGAAGGTGAACAACAAGAGGGGGTTATTCCACAAGAACTTTTTGATAAAGAATGGTCGGAAGATGGAAAAATGTTAATAATTTTAGCTCCTCCTGATGTCTTGTCTACTATAAAACTAAATGATTCAAACGAAACCTCAAATCGACTATGTTTTATTTCTGAGAGATTAATCTTACAAAAAAATATACCTGATGCATTAGAATCTTTAAAAAAAGCAATTGAATTAGATGGAACTAATCCAACTGCATTGTATTTGTTAGGTAGCATTCTAAATGAACAAAATTCTAATGATTGTATTCAGTATTATGAAAAATGTGTTTCTATTAGTCAAAGATTTTATCTTGCATATGTTGGACTAGGTAACTACTATCTAAAATCTAATCAATTTGATAAATCTGAAATCCATTATAGTAAAGCCATTGAAATTAATCCAAAAAGATCCGCAAAAATTTACAAAAATCGTGCTTATCTAAAAGAGAAACAAAAAAAGAATTCTGAAGCAAAAAATGATCTAAAAAATTATCTTAAACTTTTTCCAAAAGCAAAAGATCGTGGAATTATAGAACAAGCCATAAGAGAATTATAAAATATGCGGAGTGCGGGATTTGAACCCGCGACCTTCAGCTTGGGAAGCTGACATCTTACCGAGCTAGACTAACTCCGCTTACTGAAATTAATTAATTATGATTAAATATCTTGATTGTAAAATAATATCATGGATGCACGTTGCCCTGAATGTGAGAAAGTAGCAATTTTAAATGATGAAATTACTAGTGTAAAATGTCCTCATTGTAATTTTGAAGCAGATTATGACAAATATCTTGAAATTATGAAAGATCAGGCAATTAACATGTCATATGATTATATCCCAAAACGACCTGGTCTTTAATTACCAAAAATTTCCTTTATCTGAACAATCCAAATGTGCCCCACACTTTGGACAAAACATATGACATGCTTGCAAATCTATCATCTTATTATCACATCGAGGACACCTAATTTCATCATCCATGCGTATGTTAAGTGATCTTGATTTAAAAATAATGTCCAAAGGTTAATTAGTCGTTCAACTTTTTTTTGAAATAATTGACAAATTTCAAACTTACAGTATCTGATGTAAAAGGAAAATCTATCACTAAAGAGTTGAAAGATAGTGATGCAAACAAATTACTTGGTTTACAACTGGGTAATGAAACAGATGCATCTGTTGTAGGATTACAAGGAAAACTAAAACTTACGGGTGGTAGTGATAAATCTGGAGTACCAATGAGAAATGATATTCATGGATCTGCAAGAAAATATATTTTACTTTCAAAGGGAGTTGGATTACAAGCAGCAGAAATAGGTCAAAGAGTAAGAAAACTTATGCGTGGTAATACTGTTTCAGAAGAAATATATCAAATAAATTGTAAATTTGATGGAGAATTACCTGTGGAAGCTCCTGCTGAAGTAGCAACAGAACCTCAAGAAAATAAATAAAAAGAATAGCTTAACATATGCCGGATCTACATTTTCATTGATGCACTGGCGAGAAACACTTCCTGATTGGTACATAAAAAAATATGGTCATCAACCATGTGTAAATATTGGAACTGCAGGTCACGTTGATCATGGAAAAACTACACTTATTCAAGCATTAACAGGTTCATGGACAAGTGTTCATAGTCAAGAACTAAAAAGAGGAATTACTATACGTGTGGGTTATTCTGATGCAGCATTTTACAAATGTAAAAGTTGTGAAGAGCCATTAGGATATTCAACAACTCCAAAATGTAATAATTGTGGAAAAGAAAGTGAATTATCTAGAGTCGTTAGCTTTGTAGATAGTCCAGGACACGAAAGTTTGATGGCAAACATGCTTTCAGGTTCTGCATTAATGGATGGAGCATTATTACTAGTAGCATCTAATGAACCAGTACCTAAACCGCAAACCAAAGAACATCTATTGGCACTTCAAACACTTGGAATACAACAAATTGTTATAGTGCAAAATAAAGTAGATTTAATTTCATATGATGAAGCTATCACTAATCAACAAGATATTGGAAAATTTGTTAAAGGAACAAATGCAGCAAAAGCACCAATAATTCCAATATCTGCACAATCTGGACTTAACATAGATGCATTAATTGGTGCAATAGAATCAACCATTAAGACTCCAGAAAGAGATGAATCCAAAGAACCAATAATGCACGTCTTACGTTCTTTTGATGTCAACAAACCTGGAATAAAATTAAAAAATATCAAGGGTGGTGTAATTGGAGGAAGTTTAACTCAAGGAACTTTGAATGTTGGTGATGAAATTGAAATTAAGCCTGGTATAATGGATGAAAAAAAGAAAACATATGAGCCGTTACTAACTGAGATTACTTCATTAGGTACCGCAGCCGGTATAGTGAACTCTGTTAAACCAGGAGGATTAGTGGCAATTGGTACAAAATTAGATCCTGCAATGACAAGAAGTGACTCTTTTATCGGTTCTGTTATTGGAAAACCCGGAACACTACCGGAAAATTCAACTCAAATAAAACTTGAAGTAAATTTGTTTGATTCTGCTGTTGGAGCAGCTGAAGATACCAAAGTACTTCCAATTCAAGTTGGAGAATTATTACGGTTAAACATAGGAACTGCTCCAATTTTAGGTAAGGTTTCTAAAATCAAATCAAATAATATAGACATTGAGCTTCGAAGACCAGCTTGCATATTTGAAGGTGGAAATGTAGCTATCAGTAGAAGAATTACTGACCGATGGAGATTAATTGGTGCAGGAATTCTTGGTTGAAGTTATCTGTGATACAAATTTCTTAATTCATCTAGCAACTAAAAGAATTAATAATATTGATAATCTTGATGTTGAAATAGGACAAATCACTTTTATTGTTCCAGAAGTTGTTAAAAATGAACTTTCTGAATTAATTAAAAACACTAAAAAACAACAAGATATAAGTCAAACCTTAAATTTTATAAAAAATTTCAAAGTAATTTCTTTGAATGGAACTTTTGCAGATAAAGAATTAATTAACTATGTCAAAAAAAATAATTCTATAATTGCCACCATGGATAAAGAATTAAAAAAACAAATTAAAAAAAATGGTGGAACTATAATGTCTTTATCAAATGATAGAATTGTTTTAGAATCATAGCAAAATTTAACTTGGAGAGTTCATTCATAATTGATATGGCTAATTTAATTTTAGAAAGCAATGCTTTCAAAAATGGTGAACAAATTCCAAAAAAATATGGTTATAACAATGCTAACATAAACCCACCATTAACAATTAAAGGAATACCAAAAGACACTAAATCTTTGGTTCTAATAATGGATGATCCTGATGCAATGGGTGCAGTAGGAAAAGTTTGGATTCATTGGGTAGCATGGAATATTGCATCTACAACAACAGAAATCAAAGAAAATTCAATTCCTATTGGAACTGTTGAAGGTAAAACTGATTTTGGAAAAATTGGTTACGGTGGACCGGCACCACCTGACAAAGAACACACTTACATTTTCAAATTATATGCATTAGACACAAAATTGAATTTAAAGAAAGGTTCATCAAAAAAAGACGTAGAAAAATTAATGCAAGATCACATTATTACAGAAGCTAGACTAACAGGTAAATATTCTCCGTAAATTAATTTTTTCATTTTATATATCTGATCTTAAACCTATGAATTATCTTAATTACTTTTTATACAAAGAGTAATAAGCAAAGTTTAGAGAGAGAAAAGCTAATTGATTTCAAATATTACTTTGGTCTCAGTAGGAAAATTTGATCTAAAATTATACCATCTTTTAATTATAGGAATTTTGTCACTGTCTTTTTCTATTTCTTTTTTAGTTAGATCACAAGCCGCTGATTATGGTTGGGAATTAAATGAATTTGATCCTTTTTTCAATTACAGAGCTA
>CAZDPM010000038.1:0-12717 GCA_964507355.1 uncultured Nitrosopumilaceae archaeon | reverse complement strand
AACTTGATGCAAGTTCCATTCTTGGTTTCAAGTCAGTAAATAAATCAGACATGATAATGAAACCAGACCCATCTACATTCCGTATTTTGCCACCAGATTATGATCCTAGTAGAAAAAATGCAAGAATATTTTGTGATCTTTATGAAGGAAATAGAGCAGAAGAGACACGTTTCAACAGAGATTCTCGTGGAATAACATCTAAAGCAAAAGAAAAACTAAACGAATTTGGATTAACGCACTCGATGTGGGGACCAGAAATTGAATTTTTTGTTTTTGATGCTATCAATATCTATCCTTCACCATACGGTGCAACTCACTCATACGGAGGATCAGGATACTCTATTGAATCAAAAGAATCACCATGGGCTAAAGGAAATGCCAGTACTGCGATAGATCTCAAAGAAGGATACTATCCATCACAGCCTAAAGATACGTTAGGGGGCCTCAGAAAAGACATTTGTGATGACTTGTATCGCTATTTTGGAATACATGTCGAAGCTGAGCATCATGAAGTAGCAACATCAGGACAAAGTGAAATTAATTTCAAATATGGTGAGATGACTGAGATTGCAGATGCAGTGGTTACAATAAAAAATGTTGTAAAAGTTAAAGCAAAAAAAAGAAACAAGGTTGCAACGTTTATGTCAAAACCAATTTTTGGCGACAATGCATCTGCAATGCATACTCATCAAAGTATATGGAATAAGGAGACAAACAGAATGTATGATCCAAATGATAAAGTGGCACAGCTATCACAAGAAGGACGCTATTACATAGGAGGTCTTTTAGATCATGCATCTGCATTATGTGCAATAACAAATCCTACAACAAATTCATACAAAAGACTGGTTCCTAATTTTGAGGCACCTGTCAATGTGTGTTGGGGGTTGGGCAATCGTTCTGCTGCAATTCGTGTACCAATGTATCTTAAAAATAGAGAAAAAAGTAAAAGAATAGAGTATCGTGTACCAGATCCAACTGCAAACATCTACCTACTTGAAGCTGCATTATTACTTGCGGGGCTAGACGGAATCAAAAACAAAAAAGATCCAGGAGATTCTGTAGAAGAAAATGTCTACAAGCTTAGTGCTGAAAAGAAGAGAGAGTTAAACATAGGTTCGCTACCAACATCACTCAAAGGAGCATTAGATGCATTTCAAAGCGATATGAAATTTCTTGAAGATGTATTTACAAAGGACTTTCTTGATGCATATACAGAGTTAAAATACAAAGAATACCACGCATTTGCACAAACCCCAACTGCATGGGAAGTTTCAATGTATACAGATGCATAGCGATATATTCACAACATCAAAGAATGTGTCAAAATAACCAGGGATCTGTGTATTTTTCAACCTAACTAGATTTGATAAAAACAGTAAAGACTTGGAAAAATGCTTTTAACTTTTGATCAAAAATCATGCGTAATGAATACAACATTGAAGATCATAGCCTTTTTGGCTATCTTACCACTCTTTACTGCAGGCTTGACGCAAGGCTACGACATGAATGCTTTTGCCGATAAAGCCCAAGGAACATCATCTAAAGTGTATGGTTCCAAAACTGCAGGAATAGTTTGTGGTGATAGATTATGCTCTGAAGTACCTGATACTCAACCAGTTCAAGAAAAAACAGAACAGAAACAATCGGTTGACAAACAGATGATGGAGAAAAAGATGGCTGATAAAGAAATGATGGACAAAAAAATGGACGATAAACACATGATGGCAAAAACAGAAGTATCTATGGATGCAGGATCTGTTTTAAAACTATCACGTGCAAATGTTCCAGCAAAGATTCCAATGCATCAAGGATTCTACAATGGTGGTGAAGTATACTATATCATTACAGATTCGAGTGATAAAACACATGCAGATGTGATTACAAAGAATCAAAAATGGAAAGTAGAACTATCTCCATTACTAAAGAATGCTCCAGCAAAGGCATTATCAAAAACATACATGTTTACAAATGGAATTAGTGGAGGTGGAGTTCACGGATATCAAGGTGAAGTCTTTACAAGTACTCCTGCACAACCAGATGTATACAGTGCACTCACATCACATGTTCATGTAACATGGAAAGATGGTGCAACACCAAGAGTGTTAAATTCTGAAAAAGCGATAATGGATGCAGAGAAGAAAGAAGAGATATCTTTGAGTCCATTAGAGGTTGTCTTAAACATGCCACAAATAGTTTGGCCAGATGGACAAATGAAAGTAAAAAAAGACAAAACTCTAGATGATGATACACCATATGGTGATGCACAGATTCTTGAAATCAACACCAAAGAAAAAACTGTGACATTTATCGCACATAGAGGTTGGGGGCCAGACGGTAGAACTATCTACTACATCGTAACTGATGCGACACCTTCAGGTCCAGCAGAGATGATGGGCGTAACTAATGCACCTACATCTGCAAGTCTTATAGTAAATTCTGCTGCAGTTGATCTGTATCAATTCACAAATGGAATCAAAGGCTCAGGCCCATTAGGATTCCAAGCAGGGATTGCCTCAGGTGCACAAGGAGATGCAAACTATTCACCAATGTGGAGAATCAATGTGATCACATGGAAGGATACAAACAATTCAGCACTGCTTGAAAACATTTCAGATATCACAGCATACCAGAAAGCAGGTTTGATTGACATTAGTCTAGCAAGACCAATGGATAGTGATCACATAGTAAACTGTCCATTCATTGATCCCTTTCAATAGGGATTAACCTATTTTTTATACTACAAATGATGAAATGGATCAAGATTTCTTTGGTTCAGTCAACAGACTCATGATACTGTGATTTGTTACAATTCCAACTACATTGTCAGTTTTAGGATCCACTATAGGAATAATATCAAAAGGATGAGAATTCATTTTTTGAATTACAGAATACAAATATTCATCAGGAGATGCGGTGTGGAATTTTTTGAACATTACATCGTCAATAGTAATTGCATCAAAGGTTTTCTTGTGATATCGGTCAATTTCTCTTTTTGAAACAATTCCTACAAGTTTGTTATTGGCATCAATTACTAAAAATGGTTTTTTATCAAGAGTGTTTTGTTCTAGAAATGCCTTAATTGTCAATAGTGGAGTTGTCTTTGGAAAGTCTTTAACAACTACTGTAATTGCAGGTACATCGGATACTACTCTTCTAAAATAAAGGGGTAATAATCCGAGCTCCAATGTGCCTACTTTTACATGGATTATTTTCTTTAACTTACGTTGAAGCTCAATACTAGAAATGATCATAGTCAAAAGGGTACCAAATACTAGAAGTGAGAATAAATCATCCTCCAAGATGCTAGCCTGTAACAAAGATAACATCAAGGCTAAATCCACTGCGCCTTTTGCCATTACACCGTATGCTACAGTAGTAGGAGGATACATCTGTGCAATACGAACAGCAATGTAAGAGCTGACAAATTTAACACCAATTATAATTCCAATAAATACGGTAATAATCCATAAATCTAAATTTAGAAAACCAAAACTAAAGTGAAGTCCAATACCTGCAAAGAAGATTGGAATAAAAAGACCGTGTCCTACTACACCAATATTTTGCGAGATGTCAGAATATTCATCTTTAGTCATTCGGGATATAGCAATTCCCAAAAGAAGAGCACCGATTGCACCATGTATTCCACTTATCTCTGCAAGATATGCTACAAGTAAAATAACTCCAATGACGATACCAAAATAAATTTGCTTACCATGAAGATGTTTTTTCAACATACGGAAAAATCGTGGTAAAACAGACACAGATAGTAGTGCTGCAACAGCAAAGAAGATCATCATCTTTGCAAATAGCCAGAAAAATTCTGAAACGACAGGAGTATCGCTAGAATTTACCTGAATCAATACACTAGTAACAATAATGGCAATAAATTCTACAATTGCAGTAACTGTGAAAATTTGAAGACCGATTGCAGATTTTAGTTTACCAAGATCACTCAGTATCTTTGCAGTAACACCAAGGCTAGATGCAGCAATTACACTCCCAATAGCAAAGGCTTGTGTAAAATTCATGTCTAAAGATAAACCAAAAAATCCTGCAACAAAAAATGGAATCAAAAATGCTACAGCAGAACCAGCAAATATCCTACCTTTCATCACACGAAATATTCCAGCCAAGTCAATCTCCTGAAGGCCAATTAAGAAGAATAGGAAAAATACACCAATGGATGTAAAAAGTTCTATTGCGTTAATTGGTTCAACAATAGCTAAAAGAGCAGGGCCTATTATTATTCCCGCAAGGACATTTCCTATAATTGTAGGCTGATTAATTCTATGCATGAGTTCGCCAAGCAATTTTGCAGCAATAATCAGTACTGCGAGATACAAAACTGCTTCAAAGACCAAGATAGAATCTTTAAGATTAGTCATTTCATATCCCTTTCGGAAAAACCATACCTATTCAGATAACAGAATAATTGTTATAGGAGATAATTCAGGTAAATTTCAAAATGGAGAAAATAGACTATGAAGGAATTGTTTGGGCTATTAATCACAATAATCCAGAACCGTTAGTTGAACATGCTATTCACACATTAGAGATGCATGGAGTGAAGAAAGAAGACATTCAATTAACAGATGCCCCAGATAATGTTAAAGTGGGTGCAATTGTAGTTGAGATTTGGCCATATCATCTTGATGTTGCAAGAGTAAGAACTATTCGCAATGAATCTTTTATCAGCGGTACTGTTATGACTATTGAGCTAAAATTAAACAGTGAAGGAAATTATACCGACTAGTTTTGAAAAAAGCCAAGAAGCAAAACATCATAATTTTATCAGTTGCCATAATTATCGTAGGCACCATAATTGCCTACAATTATTCATACGATCAAACAAGACAAAAGGGGTTAAAATTTGGAAACGAGTTACAACAAATTCAAGAAGAGGTAAAGCAATTTCAAATTAAATTTGATTCAAAGATTACACAGTGGAAAGAAGGAGATTTGAGTTTACAAGAATTGTTAGACTATTCTGAAACACATTTGGATGAAATGCAAATAGAGATTTTAAAATATGATGAATTGACTCCTCCAACTCAATTTGCACCATCAGTAGAATTATTCAAACTTTCAACACAAGCACAGCTAGATAGTGATAAAGAATTCATAGAATGGATAAAAACTAAAGATGAGTCTCACAGTATTAGATCTGATTCGTTATTGCAAGAATCATTTGAATATGAAATGCTTGCTTTGGGAGAATTTAATGCTGTTAAAGCAGGATTAAAGTAGAATCACAATAGATTTAATTTCTGCAATAAATCTAAAATTGGCGAAATTTCTTTTATAATTTCATTTTTATCTAGTGGAGTTGGTTCTGAAAATTTAATTGGAAATGTAATTGTGAGCATATCTTGATCAGTGTGAGATATACGAATAGAGTGAACCGTATTGTTTGTTTTTGCAATGAAATCTTTCCACTTTTTTAAATGCTCTCCCACACGATTCACCTGATTTTCTAATTCATCAATATCAATATCTAAATCAGAGTCAAACAACCCAAATTTTACAAGAGGAATCATTACCAGTCCTCCTGTGATTTTATCATGATTTTTCAACATTTGTGAGACAATTTCTACAGAGTTTTCTTTGGGATAGATATCACCATAATCAGGATCAAAATATCCGGCTACAAGTTTTTTAGAATCTAAAATTCGAAAATATTCATCATCTAAATCTAATTTCCACAACAACTACCCATTATTGCATAAATAAATAAACAGTTTACCAAAGACAGTTAAATAAATAAGGTGAAGATAAAAAACATGACAATTTCCAAAGAAAACAAAATGTTCATTGATAGTTTAATTGATTATTACATTAACGAATCAGAATCATACAGACAAATTGCAGAGAACTTTGCTCCAGAGGTAGAATCAATTTCAGACACAGCGTTTGGAATCATCACGGGATGTGTATATTCAGGATTTTTACAGGCATATCAAAATCAGCAACTAACACCAGGCTTAGAAGACATGACCGAGTTCAATCAGATCATAAAAAAACGTGCTCCATTAATCAAAAAGGCACTCCTTGGACCCTTAAAACAAGAAAATAAGCCAAAAGATACACCTGGAAATTAAAAAATAAATTTTGCAATTATAGTTAAAGTTTAATTTGATTTCATAATGCAAAAATGCATGAAGGTGGACGGGAGTAAAATTATCTTTAGTTTAGGAGTATCATCGGCAGTAGTAATGGTAATAGTAGTACTTTATTTTGCAATACGTTGATAAATCAATTTTTCTACAAGTAATTCATTGTCAGCCACAGATGAATTCAAAATTACACAAATTGTAGATAATGGGCAAGTAGTGCAATTAACATTAATTGAAAATGTATCGACTGAGCCAATTTCACAAAAACAGATGATAATTGATAATGTTTCAAAAAGGCTAGATGCAGAAACAAAAGAACAAGTTATGCCGTTATTAGAAGCAATATTGCAAGCTCAGCCAACAGTCAACATTAGAAGTTATCAACAAACCCAAATTACAATTGGAATGCCAAAATCAAGATATGAAAAAATGGGCAGACCACAAGTGGGTAACGTATTAGGAATTGATATAAAAAAACTCTAAAGATTTGAGTTTATCTCACCAATAGATCCTAAAGGTAATGAACAAGCAAAATTCCTACAAACAAAGACAGATGTTTTATCACTAAATGACTTTCCTGCAAAAAATGAAAATTTAGAAAGATTTTCTAATTGCGATTTATTGTTAATAGACACCATAATTGAGCCAGGTAGAAATTTAGAGTAAAGGAAATTACAAATTTCTACATTTTCAGAGTTGATAATGGTAATTTCAGTTAGATTTTGTAAATAAGTGTAAATTGTATTTAGCAAATATCCAAATCCAAATGGATTTTCAGCTGCAATTTGAGCCTGAGATTCCATAATTTGAGTTGCAATTTTTAAGAATTTTTCTTCATGAGTAAGATGATACAATCGTAACATTACAAAACATGAAACTGAATTACCAGAAGGTAATGATAAATCATAATTACTTTTTGGTCGTATGATTAATTTTTCATGATCATCAGATGTCATAAAAAAGCTGCTACTCTCAGTATCCCAAAAGTGATCAACTAAATGATGGCCTAGATTAACTGCCAAATTCAGATATTTTGCTTCAGGTTCAATCTCAAATACATCAAGTAATGCATTTGCAAAATAAGAATAATCCTCCAAATAACCATCAATTTTTGCTATATTGTTTTTGTAAGTTCGGAGTAATTTGGTGTCATCAAGTAGTTTTGTTTCAATAAAAGAGACACAGTTTTTTGCAGCATCCAAATATTTAGTTTCTCCAGTGACACGGTATCCTTTAGCAAATGCTGTGATCATCAGTGCGTTCCAAGAAGCGAGTACTTTATCATCTAACCCAGGAGAAACTCGTTTTGAACGAACATGTAGTAGTTTTTCTGAACAACGAATGAGTATTTCTTTAATTTTTTCTTCAGGCATACTAAAATGAAACGCCATTGCAGAGATGTTGATGTTATTGCATAAAATGCTGTTTCCTTCCCAATTTCCACCATCTGTAACATCAAAGTATAAACAAAATATCTCAGCATCATCACCCAGTATTTCTTTTATTTCACTTTTCTTCCATACATAGAATTTTCCTTCTACACCTTCTGAATCTGCGTCATATGCAGAATAAAACCCACCTTCTTTTGACATCATTTCTCTTAGAACATATCCCAAAGTCTTGTGAAGAACTTCAAGATAAAATGGATCTTGTGTAATCTGATATGCTTCAGCATAATTTACTGGAATCAATGCATTATCGTAAAGCATTTTTTCAAAATGAGGAACAAGCCACTTTGCATCAGTAGAGTATCTATGGAAACCTCCACCTATTTGATCAAAGATTCCACCTTTAGCCATTTTATTTAGAGTTTTGAGCGCAAATTCATTAAATTTTGACAGTCCAGTAAGTTTTGCATATCTAAACAAAAATGAAATATTAGCTGCGTTTGGAAATTTTGGTGCAGAGCCAAATCCACCATACGTTGAATCTCCAAGTTGGAATAAATTCATTGCAGCTTCATCAAGAATAGTTTTTTCAAGTTTTGATGTAATTTTTACAGTCTCTGCTTTTTGTAATGCTATTAGAAAATTATCAGCTGATTTTTCAATGTCTTTTGGTTTTTCTTTCCAAGCTTGTGCAAGTTGTCTTGTAATACTTCCAAATCCAGGACGACCATAAGAGTCCAAAACTGGAAAATAAGTTCCTACATAGAACGGTTTTTGATCAGGAGTTAGAAAAATACTAAGAGGCCATCCACCCTGACCAGTAGCTATCTGACAAACTTTTTGATAAATATCATCAAGATCTGGTCTTTCTTCTCTGTCAACTTTGATGTTTACAAAATTTTCATTCATAAATTTTGCAACTTCATCATTTTCAAATGATTCGTGTGCCATAACATGACACCAATGACAAGCACTATACCCAACACTAAGAAAGATTGGCTTGTTTTCATCTTTAGCTTTTTTTAGTGATTCATCATTCCATGCATACCAATCAACTGGGTTTTCGGCATGTTGTAATAGATATGGACTGGTTTCATGAATCAGATGATTTTTTGACATATTGAATCAAGTTTGTTTTGTTATTTGTATCTAATTGACTAGTAAAAGATACCCTTGCCTTCTTCTAGTTCATAAATTCGGGTATTAATTTTACTCAATAGTTTTTGTTTTGATTTTTGGGCTTTTTTGTCATGACTGTAATCTTTTTTTTCTAGCAATAATTGTAATCGTTTTAATTGCTCTAATGTTAGTTTTTTGAATTCATTTTTTGATCTTGAAATAATTTGAAGTAATGTTACTCGCTCACGGTCTTCAGCAGATGTATCATCAGGCATGATTACGTGTAGAATAGGATCTTTATTTTTCTAATGAATGAAACAGACTCACAGAAACTCACCTATCATTTTGGGAGTAAAAATAGATGTATATAGATACAAAATCTAAAATATAGTTTTTAATTTTAATCACCGTTAAGAAATATCCAAGAAATTAAATCTCTCTAATTTGGAATCTCAGGTTCAACTAGACTGACAAGGATTCCTACCATCCTAAATGGCAACTGCAATTCCTCTTGAGGTTTGGCATACCTTCGTGTATAATTGTCATGGGTAAAGCAGTAGATGTGATCTTTGAAGCAATGGGAATGATATAGAGATCTGTTTACTCAATCTGAAGTAAAAAAAGGAAATTGGATCAAAATTGCAAAAAATTTTCTCGGAAGCAAATAGAAGATAGAAAAATCATTTTTCATCTACTCTTCTTTTTTATTAATAAATAAATGATATAAATAAATTGAAAATTTATTTTTCATAAAGATTTACAGTTATTTTTGTAGTCCATGGTACAAGTTCATCAGGAAATACCACTAACAGCCCACTACCTTTTTGTATATTATTACATGTGCCACTATAGCTTTGCTTGTTTTGGCCAAAGCAGTTGGAACCATTATAAAAATCAAAGTCAGAATTTGAAAAATTGTTACGTTGGATAGATGATGAAACAAAGTATACATCAAAGCCCAAATTTTTGTTATCAGTTTTTACACTATAATCATACGATGTGATATTTTTAGATGTACAAATGGGGAAAAATTGCATGTAGCCATTTTTGATTTTTGATTGCTGTTCCGAATTGTCATAGTTTTTGTTTTCTATGTCAGGATACATAGAAATGTCAGGATTTGTACTTAGTTGATTTCCTTGTACATATTCTATCTCATGTCGGATATTATCAACAGCTTTTCTATAGAGCATGGGTTGCCAATCATCTTGACAGTCACTAAATTCATGTTTTAATTCAACATATGATTTACCATTAATCTTTTGAAGTTGATTTGTATTGTATTCTTTTGATTCTGCATCAAAGATATGATTAGTAATAGTCTTATCTGATTTGTACCACGAGTTTGTTACCTCAAAAATGATATTTTTTGAATTGCTCTTCCATTCAGATAGTAAATGGACATATACAGAGTATTTGTTTATCACTTCGTGAGTATCAGATACAAAAATTAGATGGCCAAAAAAAGCGTTAAGTAAGATTATAGAAAACACAGTTATTGGAATTACAACATAGAGTATTTGGTTCATCAAAGTAACTCCTAGACATCTCTGAATAAATCTTAAAATTTCACACAAAAAATAGATAAATATGAATAAAATGCGAGCCATGGTGCTATCTAAATGCGCACCAATTGAGACAAATCCACTAAAATTAACTGAAATTGACAGACATGAAATTAAAAGACAGGATGAGGTTTTAATTAAAATTGAGGCTTGTGGAGTTTGCCACTCTCAACTGCATGGAATTGAGGGGGATTGGAAGGACATAGGAATTCCACCAACTTTACCAACAGTTCCAGGTCATGAATTAGTAGGAAGAATTATTGAGATTGGAAGCAATGTAACTAAATTCAAAGTAGGTGATAGAGCTGGAATTACTCCATTACTTGAAGCTTGTAAAACATGTCAATATTGTAAAGAAGGAAAAGAACAACTATGTGAATCTTCAGAAATTACGGGGGAATCGCTTAGAGGAGGATACTCAGAATACATTACAGTTTCACAAGACTTTGCAACAAAGATTCCAGAAAAAATGAAAGCAGAGTATGCAGCTCCATTATTTTGTGCAGGTGTTACTGCATACAAAGCAGTAAAAGCTGCTGAACCAAAATCTCACAAAAAAATTGGAATATTTGGAATTGGTGGTGTGGGACACATGGCAATACAGTTTGCCAAAGTGGAAGGTTCAGATGTAATAGCATTTTCACGTAGTAAAAATCATCTAGATGTTGCAAAGAAACTTGGGGCAGTTGATGCGATAGTATTTTCTGAAAAACAAGAATTTCTGAATGAGTTAAAAAACAAACATGGAATGTTGGATGCGGCAATTGTCTTTGCACCAGCTGATGTAGTAACTGATGTTGCGATTAAATCGGTAAAGAAGGGAGGATTGATTGTAATCGCAACAGTTGGTAAGAATCCAGTATTTTTTGCATTTGAAGAAAAGACAATTCGTGGAACTGTAATTGGTTCAACTAAAGACATGGAGCAGGTAATCAAAATATGTGATGAAAATAATCTAACAGTAGTTACTGAGACATACCCACTTGAAAAAGCAAACGAAGTTCTCAAGAAACTAAAAGATTCCCAGATTCTAGCAAGAGCGGTATTAATTCCATAGTCAAGAAATTAGGCACAAAAGTACCATATAGATTATCCATACACTATAGAATTACAAGAAAACATTGTGATTTGATTATACTAACTCATAGCAACTAATAATCATGACAGAAATACCAAAACTTCAACTCGAAGTAGATGATTTTATCGAAGGTGAGTTAGATTCCGACGATGATGGGAACCTATTACGGAGAATAGAATTTCACATCACACATTGTAAAAAAGTTAGAAACTAAGAATTAAAAAAATGCCATTTTAAACTAAAATCAACCTTAATGTACTATAAAACATGAGTAGATACATGGTAAATTACACAACACAAGTAAATACGATCCACAAAAAATTTACTGCTACGTTAAAAAAAGCAAAAACAAGACTGGCAATAAACAAAGCATACAGTGTTCATAAAAAAGATCACGAAAGATTGCTCAAAAGTCACCTAGCAGAAGAGATGAGACAGATTAAAAAAGCTAAAGCAAAACTCGATTAATCTGAAATCTTTTTTTATTTTTTAATTAACAAAATTTTTATAAAAATTAGTTGAATTTAGTTTAAACTGTCACATATCAAATTATGTTATTCGCTCTATTGAAACAAATCCTTCATCCAAAGTTGGAATGTCAAATGAATTAATTTGCTCAAGAATTACCTCTCTGGGTATTGATTTTCCATTCTTTTTTTCCCTATTTTTTAATCTCTCAAAAATAGTATTTTTTGGCAATTCAAAACTCACTGCAGATATATCCAAGTTTTTTCCATGCTCTATTGCAAATGACTTTAATTCGTTAATTAGAGAGATTCTAATGTGACGTTTTAGATGGGTCCTATCAATTACAAAATCTTTATCATTTAAAATGCAATCATGTATCTTTTCAAAGAATTTTACTGTAATATAATCAAATTTTTTTTTATTTTGTATGTAATCAAATGCTTGAGTATATGAGATTCCCATGATATTAGCTAATTCCTCAATTATAAAATCAGTAGAACATGCAACATACTCCTTATAGGCATTAACCCAAGTGGTTTTACCAGAGCCAGATACGCCAATCATGAATATTCCCTTCATAGAGATAGTTTGAATTTGACAATTATTTGGGTATAGCCTAACATGCCAAAATATGTAAAATTTGAACATAATTCAGGCTTACTTGATTCAAAGGAGTTTACAATAGTTTAATTACAACACGATTTCACAAAGCTTCAGAAAGATATGCCCTTCGATAGAGATGGCCCAAGAGAGATGTTTACTGCAACCTGTGGTGACTGTGGCAATGAATGTCAAATACCATTCAAACCAAAAGACGACAGACCTGTATATTGCAGAGAATGTTTCCAAAAGCATAAACCCCAAGAACGCTCCGGCGGTTCTAGATTTGGCGGAAGATCAAGTTATGGCAGAGGATCAAGTGACAGAGGATCAAGTTATGGCAGAGGATCAAGTGATAGAGGCTCCAGATTCAGTAGAGATGA
>CAZDPM010000037.1:0-12852 GCA_964507355.1 uncultured Nitrosopumilaceae archaeon | reverse complement strand
GCAGAGGATCAAGTGATAGAGGCTCCAGATTCAGTAGAGATGATAGACCAAGAGAGATGTTTACTGCAACCTGTGGTGACTGTGGCAATGAATGTCAAATACCATTCAAACCAAAAGACGACAGACCTGTATATTGCAGAGAATGTTTCCAAAATCACAGACAAAACTAGTAAATTGTTTTGAGTAATACTCAAAACTTAGATATATTTTTTCAAACCAAAGATTTAGAATCTTTCGTATCTCCCAAATGTCATTGGATGCCATACCATCAAGAGATAAAATAAAAATTGGAATTAAAGTAAAGATAGTTCAAAAACAAGATCAACGTACAGATAATTTGACTGATGGTACGGTGAAAAGAATTCTTACTTCAAGTAAATTTCATCCTCATGGAATTAAAGTTGAATTGAATAATGGAAAGATAGGTCGTGTTCAAAGTTTAGATGAATAGAATATTGTTAGTGGCTTAAATAACAGAGTATAGAATTTTTTCTATGAACTGTAAACGATGCCATCACACCAATGAAGCACATGTCCCATCAAATGAAAGTAAATCACTGATGAGGGCAGGTAAATGTAACATTCCCAATTGTACCTGTAAGCAGTATCTAGACCTTATTCAAGAGATAGATGAAGACTTGATGTAACAATAATTCATATAGCAAATTCTAGTATGAAAGTTTATGAAAAAACACGCACCAGTTGAAGAAATGAAACAAGATTTAGACAATTTGTTATCTAAACTCAACGCAATGGAAATTGTCGCATCAGATGAATTTCAAAAAGGTTCAGTAAAGGTGTTAAGAGCATTAGTAGAAGGACAGATTCATTCAATTAATGAATTTGAGCATTTGAAAAAAGCGATGGATTTACTTACATTGGAGATATTCAAATTACAAAATAAGATCAAGAGTTAAGCCTGGTATCACTTATTCCACATTCAGTGCAACGAATAATAGTTGTTTTGTCTAGAACCTGATCAACTTTCATTTCAGACCCACAACATGGACAAGATATTTTTGGAGTATCAGATTTTTGACGTATTTTATAATCTGGTTTTACCTCTTTAATTTCCTCATTACAAGATGGATGATATCTAGCAATGATTAGATCGGTTATTCTTTTACGCTCTTCATTTCCGGATTCAAACATTGGTAATATTGCTAGATGTAATGATTTTTCTAATGCCAAATCGTTCCAACATTTGAAACTAGGATGATTTGTGAAAAAAAATTCATCAGAGGTATGTTCACAATTATCAGCATAAATTATCTTAAAAGAGTCTTTTTGACGAGACATTATCAAATAAACCACTTTTTCCATTGGAGGTCCCCATTCTGAAAGTATGATTGGGCCTAGAAACTCATATTGGAGAATTTGAATACTCAATGAATAAATATTCAAGTACTGACTTTTGTTTTTTACTAGTATTTGGAAAATAGTACCAAATTTGATCGTATTCTACTTGAAAAGAATAAATTCAAGAGACTTAGATTTTTGTTGAATGAAAGAACCTCATAATCATGCTCAAGTAGGTTACAGTATGATTCTAGTGGCAGCAAGTCTCACAGCAATTGCTCTTGTTGCATTGGCAATAGGCGCAAATGTACTTTTTGGAGACCATATTCAAAGAGAAAATACGACACATTTCAATGAATGTAAAGCAAGTGATTTCAAAACACCAGACTGTGAGAAATATTGGGATCGAATTAACAATGAGGTATCTGGAATCTATGTAGATCTAAATAAATGAGTTTAAACTCTAGAAATGTTACTTTTGTGATTAATTTTTTGATAATACTATGAAATCTTGATTCTTGGAAGAAAATTTGATTTATTTCAAGATAATTTATCACTAAAGCATATTAGATTGATTTTGCTAAATTAACCCATGAGTGATTATGAGTTTCCCAGAAATACAGGGGTCATACAATTACAAGAGAAACTAGAGATGTTAATTGAGAATCATAAACAAAAATGTAATCTATACGAAAATGCTAGAAAAAACAGAAACATTGAGATGTCAAATCGATTGTATAATGATACCAAAATATTATGGAAGTCAATAGAAGATACAAAAAAAGAGATTGTAAAACGTACAGAAATTTAGTCGTTAAATAGATTTAAAAAACCTAGTACCCGTTTGCGAAATCTTCCATGGTGTTACAATTTTTTGTCAGTCTATTCATTGCATAAAATGCACCGCCAACGATTCCTGCATGATAAAAGGTATACAAAAATACAGCCGAAGATGTATGATCAGATTTTGTAAAACTGAGAATCAACATTGTAAAAAAGATAAAAGTTCCAACACATGTAACTAGTTTATTTAAAATTCCATCACTCATTCCAACAATTCTCTTTGTGGCGCCTGCCATCAATGCAATGCTGGTAAGTATTAGAAAAGTTGCACCTCCATTTGCAGTCACATATTCGTTTAGCCAAGGAAGTAAACCGTCATCTAATATACTAGATTCTGGCATCTCACTACCTCCATTTAATGCAAAGTTGACAGCACTGAACATACTACCAATAACAAAAAAGAACAAGAAAGTTTTGGCAATTGATCTTTTGAGGGGGCTACGTATCTCATTTGGTTTTACGGCGCGCTCTGTAATTCTTACACCATAAAGGAATCCAATTGCAGCTGCTGGTAAAAACATAAGATTAATCAAAATTGGAGATTCTTGGTTAATTGCTTCGATTTGAGGATAAAATACTAGAAACAAAAGTACGGAAACTGAGGCAGATACTACAAACAATATCAAATTAAGATACTTGCGGTCACCTGATGCTGCCTGGTCGTATTCCCAATTGTACATTTTTAAGAATCAGAACAAAATCATTAAAGATCAAGTCGAAAAATCATTTGGTCAAAGTATCAATTCTCTTTACCCTTTTTACTAACTTCAGCCTATCAAATTCAATGAAATCAATTATTTTGGTAGGTGCAGGAATCACAATTATGGGGGTACTTTTTCATCTTCAAGGTCAATCAATAGTAGGACCAGAATCATCATTTATGTATTCAAATCCAAAGTGGGTCGCTTATGGAATTCAGATTGCGATACTTGGGACTATAATTATGGCAGTTGGGATTAGTTTAAGATTTATAAAAAAACCTAATCAGTGACTCGTAAAGTTATAGTGCTACGAATTTTCCCCACTCTTCTAATTTTGGATGAAATAACATCATTTAGTTGAGCAACAGTATTAGTTTCAAATGAAACTACAATGTCATAATTACCAAAAGTGATAATACAGTCTTTAATTTCCAAAATTTCTTTTAGTTGTAAATAGATTGAATATTCTTCTCCAATTTCACAGCTAATTAGCATGTATGTTTTTTCCATTTGAATTGCAATGAAAAATACTATCACTTAAGGACATCTTAAGAATGATCGTATTATCTCAAAAGCCAGCAATTAATGGATCTTCAGGTTTCATTATTTCCCGAAGAACTATGGTAGCAAATGAACCTCTAGATAGAGTAAATTCTACAGTAGCACCCTCTGAGGAATAATCAGTACATTGAATCACAGCTTGTCTAAATCCCCCTTCACTGCTAATTTCCTGCATTTCTTTGATAAAAAAATCTTTTGGGGTGATTTCCTCAATTTGTAAAATTTTTGAAATTTGAAAATCAAATCTAGTTTTTTTGTAATATGAATATCCTACAAAAGGTAATGCCAAAAACTGATCTAACCCTTTAACATATTTTCCAATTATTCCATGAGAGTTATAACAAACATCACCTTCTTGAGCCGCAAAAAGATTTTCTCCATCACTAAATGCTGCACTTAATGCATGATTAAAAATAAAAGACTGGTAAGCCTGAACATAGAATCTTCGAAGAGGTAATGGCACTGCATGAATTGCTTTTTGAGGATCATTATGTTCAATCATTTCTTGAAGTACAATTCTTTCAACATCCATTTGTGGAGGAATTTGGTTTAGATATGTTTTGTAATTTGAAGGGTCTGTAAGTTTTTCTCTTATCTCGGTATTTTCTTTAGAGTCGTAAGATGATGTAAAAGATAGGAGTAGATTTACGGCGTTTTTGAAATTTCGCTGTAAAAGTGCCTTTCCAATAAGATGAGTTACCGCTCTTTTAGAGCCAAATCGCTGGTAACCATAAAAATTTAGAATTTTATCAAATTCTTTAAAATCAGATAGATTTCCAGTAGAATCAGAAATGGTGATGTCAAAATGATTACCAATCATATCTTTTTTTGATAGAGGTTTTTTTACATGACCAATTTTCTCAATAGAGTATTTTTCAGATGAATAATTTTCAATTGATTTACTTTTGCTATCAGAGCAGACAAATTGTTCAGTAACTGCAGATGCGTCCTTTAACCCAAGTGCTTTTAATCGAAGTCCTGTTTTTCGAAAAATATCAGCTAATGCATGATTAGTATCTATCTTTCTCTTCTTTAGTTTGTAGACAGCATAACCATCTTGTGATGTAATGGATTTCAGTAATTTAGAAGAGATAACTTCATTTACATTAAAAAATTCAGCTTCGTCTTTAATTCGTCCACCAATCCCATTAAATTTTGTACTGTAAACTGTGATTCCTATTTGAGAATCTATTTTTGGTATCACGGTAATATTGTCACTGTAACAAATTTACTAATTGAAACATCTTCAATTTGTGCACCTAGCAATACTTTGTAGGTTCCAGGAGATGCCTTATCAGATGCAGAAATTGTGACATCTCCAGTTCTTGGAGAAATCAACTGGAAATAATCAGACTTACTAGAAGCGACATCTAAAAATGTTATAGAATCAGACATTATCAAAGATATATTTTCATCAATAGCACTATGAGGTGTGATAGTAAGAGACACATTCTTTGATTCTCCAGGGAGTAGTGAAATTTCTAGAGTGTCAAGTGTTATCTCAAACGGTAGAGGTACAGAAGTGTCAACTACACCAATGTTATTTTCTACCCATTCAGTGAACCAAATTTTATCTTTGTATATAGCAAAGTCAAAGACCTGAGCTAAACCACAGTCAAAATTAAGATCACAATCCCCCCAAGCAGGATTTTTTGATGGAATAAGATACTCTACAAGAGAACTTACTTTTGGATCCAACACCGCAATACTATTTGCAGTTTGTTCGTTGAATACTAGTTGTCCCATAGAATTAGATTCAATCCAATAGGGTCGCGATATTGGAGATTTAATGAGACCAGTAGAGTTACCATATGTTGATAATTTTGGATCAGATGTTGGATATGCAGTAAATTGTTGTATAGTAGGATCAAAAGTGAAGATTACAGAGTTTGAAGTATCGGCAATCCAAACCATACCGTCATCAGTAACAGCTATTCCATTTGGAGTAAACAAGTCAGCAGGCAGTTGAAATATTTTAATAAAATCAAGTGCTGGAAGAGAGTTTTGATTGGCGGTGGCTATAGAATTACGATAAGCATCTTGATCAAACTTTACTAGTACACCACCTTGTTGGAAGATCCAATTTGTATACCAAATGTTGTTGTTTGCATCAACTGCAAAATCACCAGTGACAGAACCTTCCATTGGTGATGGAATGTTGAGATAACTCAACTCCTTATTTGATTGAGTTGGGTCTAGGAAAGTGAGTTTGTTTCCATTAAAGTCATTCACAACAACTTGGGATCCAAGGATTTTCAATTTTTGTGGTAAAGAGTCACCTTCCGACGGAAAATCAATTCGTTGATACTTTTTATCATATGTAGAGAATTTCCAAATAGAATCATATGATTCATCAGTATACCAAACTGAACCATCTGGAGAGTAGTCTATCCCCCATATCATAGAGCGACCATTTTTTGGCCAAAGTGGATTTTCAAATTCAGTAAAAGATTCTGTGATAGGATCAAATTTTCCTAATTTACCAGTATTTGTTTCTGCAAACCAGACATTTCCACTATAATCAGTAACGATAGCTAGAGGATTAGTACATGCAGTAGGAATTGAATATTCTTTGATAAATTTAGTAGATTTTGCAATTGAAGAGCCACAGAACTGTGCACGTTGAGAATCAGGAAAATTATCAGCTGGAGTACCAGTTTTAGTAATCTCTTCTTGTTGAGAAATTGGCGTATTATTTAGAAGCACTCCTGCTGCCAAAGATGTCAGCATGATTGTTCCAAAAAAAGCAGCTACAATTAGTCCTTTTTTATTCACAAATTAAAAAATAATAACCCAAGTTATATCTTATTGCAAGAAAGATCTAAAGCAATTTCAAGTTGCCAGTAATTTTATCAACTAGATTCTCAGGTGCGGGACCAATTGAAATACAGGTGATGGTTCCGGGAGCAATTTGAGTATGACCTGCATCTGTGACTTCAGACCAAGGAAGATCCAGATCAATTACATGTTTTTTTACTTCTTGTAATTCCTTAATTCCTGAAACTTTTAGAACTACTTTTTCTTGACCACCCCACCATTTGGCAAACCATTCAGGATGAGATTTTCTAACATGTTCAGCACCTAAAACACAGGCATGTCCTACTTGTGCTGCAATCTTCCCTTTTCCCATTTCAAGATCAGTTCTAACTACAATTACTTGCTTGATATCGCCCATAAAGATATCAAAATCATACTTGATGAAAAACTTTTGAGTTAAATAATTGACAATGAAACAAGACATGTGTACTATGACGTAATAATTGCTGGTGGCAGTGTTGCAGGATTGATTTGTGCAAGAGAAGTTGCCAGAAATAATCACAGTGTTCTTGTAATTGAAGAGGATTACGAGATTGGTACACCAGAACATTGTGGAGGATTGGTAAGTATAACAGGCCTTAAAGAACTTGGGATAATTCCATTTAGAAAGATTTTTGATCATTTGATAGATTCGGCAGAAATTCATGCGTCAAACGGGAATAGTTTTTCTATAAACTCAGAAAAGCAAAAAGTTGCAGAGATTAGCAGAAGAGAGTTAGATAAACAGTTAGCACATCAAGCACAAAAAAACGGTGCAATAATTAAGGTAAAAAATAGTTTTCAGGAATTAACAGATAAAGGAGTTAGAACCAACGAAGGGGAAATTGAATGTAAAATTTTTGTTGATGCAAGAGGAGTATCATCTTTAATTCATAAAGATAGAACTGGAATTTTATCTTCAGCACAATATGAAATTTATGCAAATTGGATAAAGAAGGGAAAAGCAGAAGTATTTTTGGATCAAGAAAAATATCCAGGGTTTTTTGCGTGGGTCATACCATCTGATGAAGGTAAAGGAAAGGTGGGAGTTGCAGGAAAAGGAATCAACGTTGTAGAAGCAATAGAGAAATTTCTGCAAATAAAAGGAGATTATTCAACAGTTAGGAAAATTTATGCCCCAATTTGGATCAAGGGGCCAATTAAAGAATTTGTAAATGGAAAAACAGTAACGGTAGGAGATGCGGCAGGTCAAGCAAAACCTACTACTGCTGGAGGTATTTACTCTAGTGGAATGGGTGGGATGTATGCAGGTCAAGCAATTTCAAAATATTTGGAATCAAAAAATGAATCAGATTTAGAAGAGTATCAAAAAAGATGGACTGATAAATTTGGAAAAGAATTTGAAAAGCAATTGTTTGCAAGAAAAATTCTAGAGAGATTAGACAATAATACAATCAACAAATTATTTGAATCAGTAACACCTGAAATAATTAGGGAGATTTCTGAAAAAGATGATTTTGATTTTCATACTGGTACAATTGTGAAATTACTTGGGATTAAAGGTTCGCTTAAAACTGCTCAGGCTATAATTGGTGGAGAGTTTAAAAAACTTCTAAGTTAGAAGATATAATTTTTAAGCAAGGTATAAATGATGTTTACAGAAAATTGTGGCATGTCTTCCACTATTTCGTTACCAGCATGTAGTTGTTGTCACAGACATATTATGCCTAATGATAAATGTGTAAAATTCAATTGTCCAAATTGCGGTGAGAAATTAATTTGGAGATGTGAGAGTTGCAGAGAATCCGCAAAATCATATACATGTGATTTGTGTCATTCTCAGGGACCTTAGAAAATTGACTCAATTATTATTAGTTACTAAAATTCTTCCGACTGGAATGGACGTTGATTTAGACAAATTATCTGAATCAATCAAAGGAGTTCTAAAAGAAGGAATACAAATGAAAAGACATGCAAAAGAACCATTAGCATTTGGATTAGAATTTCTTAAAGCAGAATTTGTTTTAGAAGATAAAGAAGGTCAAATGGATTCACTAGAAGATGCTGTTAAATCAGTTGAGGGAGTAAGTGAATTCGAAGTACTCAACATGAGTAGAATGTCTGTGGACATGAAATAGGTGATTTTTTGGTACGCAAAGATGAACCTTTGCAGATGAGAGTTGGTGAAGCCAAACAAAGAGATGTTGGTAAAAAACGCGCCAGAGTGGGACCAGAAGCAATGGATCAGCTCAAGGTCACACCTGGAGATATCATTGAAGTGATGGGTTCTAGAACTAGTTGTGCGGTTGTTTGGCCAGTAGATGAAGATGAAAAATCTCCAGATATCATTCGAATTGATGGGCAGACAAGGAAAAATGTTGGAGCGTCATTAAATGATATTGTAAAAATTAGAAAGGCATCATCAAAGATTGCAAAATCAGTTGTATTAATTCCAGTGAATGATTCAGTTACAGTCGACAAAGAGTTCACAGACTTTGTAAAAAATAGATTGAAAGGATTGCCAATTACTCATGGTGATGAAATTTCTGTAATGATTTTAGGAAACTCGATGGACTTTAAGATTAGCAAGACATCGCCAAAACACATAGTAAAGATTGACAGATCCACTGTTCTCACAATCTCCGCAGAATCATCAGGGGATAGAAAAACCAGAGTGACTTATGAAGAGGTTGGAGGTCTTGGGCATGAAATTAAAGCAATGCGGGAAATTGTAGAACTGCCATTAAAACATCCAGAATTATTTGTAAGATTAGGTGTAGAACCACATAGTGGAGTTTTGTTGTATGGTCCTCCTGGTTGTGGTAAGACATTGATTGCCAAAGTTCTTGCAAGTGAATCTGATGCAAACATGTTTTTAATCAATGGTCCAGAAATTATGAACAAATACTATGGAGAGACAGAAGCAAAGATAAGAGAAATCTTCAAAGAGGCAAAAGATAATTCTCCTAGCATAATATTCATCGATGAGATTGATGCCATTGCTCCAAAAAGAGAAGAAGCTTACGGAGATGTGGAAAAAAGAGTAGTAGCTCAATTGTTGGCTCTGATGGATGGTCTAAATGACAGAGGAAATGTAATTGTCATTGGAGCAACCAACAGACCAGAAAGCATTGATCCAGCGCTTAGAAGACCGGGAAGATTTGATAGAGAGTTTGAGATATCTGTTCCAAATGAAGATGGCAGATTAGAGATTCTCTTTATCCACACAAGAGGAATGCCAGTTGCAAATGATGTGGATCTAAAAGATTTAGCAGCAGAATTGCATGGATATACTGGGGCAGATATTAAATCACTTTGCAGAGAAGCTGCGCTAAAATCAATTCGACGTTATCTTCCGGAGATAGATTTAGAGACTGAAAAAATTTCATCAGCTGTATTACAATCAATGCAAATAAAATTAATTGATTTTTACGATGCGATGCACGATGTGATACCTACAACAATGAGAGAGTTTTATGTGGAAAGACCAAAGGTATGGTGGCAAGATGTTGGCGGATTAGATGATGTCAAAAAATCATTAACAGATAATCTAATTGTAGCTATGAAGGAACCAACTAAATTTACCAAGATGGGAATAAAGCCACCAAAAGGTGCATTAATTTACGGGCCACCGGGTTGTGGTAAAACGTTAATTGCAAGAGCCTTGGCTACAGAAACTGGAGCCAACATGATTTTAGTTAAAGGTCCTGAAATTCTTTCAAAGTGGATGGGTGAATCAGAAAAAGCAATAAGAGAAATTTTCAGAAAGGCAAAAACATCATCACCATGTGTAATAATTTTTGATGAATTGGATTCACTTGCACGAATCAAAACAGGAGAAGGAGGGGTGAGTGAAACTGTTCTCAGTCAAATTTTAACTGAGATTGAGGAGGGTACATCATCACGTGTAGCTGTGATTGGAATTACAAATAGACCAGATGTGTTAGATAATTCATTACTTAGAACAGGAAGATTGGATATTGTACTCTATGTCCCACCACCAGACGATAAAGGTAGATTGGATATAATTAAAATTTTAACAAAGAAGATGCCGCTTGCAAATGATGTAAAATTAGAAGAGATTGCAGTTGCTACTCAAAACTATACAGGAGCTGATTTAGCAGCACTTTGCAGGGAATCTGCAATTCAAGCAATGAGAAACAACAATGTAAAAATTACAAACTCAGACTTTGCAAAAGGTATGAAGCAGATAAAGCCATCAATTACTAAAGAAGTGGATCAATGGTACAAGACAGTAAGAGAAAGTATATCTAATGTTGTACCTAAAATAGGAGATAAATCATTTTACGGATAAAAATGGCAATACCACTAAGAAACAGAATATTTGAAAAAATCAAAGAGGCAAATTCTCTTACAGATGTAGAGTTGTATAAAGCTTTGACTAAAGATGACATGATCATTTCTGAAGATAAATTCAATAAACTATTACTAGATTTAGAAATTTTAGGATTAATCAAAGTTGCATGGATTACAAAAGATGCACGTAGAATAGAAATGGTTGTAATTAAAGAAGAGATAGACATAGTAGATGAGCAAAATCAGGAAATGATGGAAAAAGATTATGAAGCAAGTTTTCCTGGTTTTGAAAAGTAATTACTTTCTAAAATAATGGGAAATGAAAAGCTGCATCTAATGCAACTGCAACAAAAATTATTGTAAGATAAGGAGCAGTTACTTTGTATGCTTTCCATGCAAATTCAGATGTAGGAGTCTTTGTTAGTTTGTAATGATATGCCAACATCAAACCACCAGAGACTGCAGCGATTGCAGTGTAAACAATTCCCATACCAAATGCAGGAAGAATCAACGAGTATGGGAGTAGGATCAATGTATTTCCTAGAATGTATTTTGATGTTCTTTGCATTCCAATTACTACTGGCAACATTGGAATGTTTGCTTGTGCATATTCATCTTTAATCTTCATTGCAAGACACCAAAAGTGTGATGGAGTCCATACAAATACTAAAAAGCCTACTAGAAATCCTAAGATGTCAATACTGCCAGTTGCAGCAGACCAACCGGCCCAAGCTGCAGCACTACCAGCAATACCACCAATTACAATGTTTAATGTGTTTAGACGTTTAAGCCACACTGTGTAAATAATTACGTAAGAGAATATTCCTAATGCAATAAAAAATGCAGAGATTGGATTTAATGCAAAAAATCCATAAATTACAGAGATACAACTTACAACCAAACCATAAATTAGAACATGAAATGCTGCCATTCTACCAGAAGGAATTGGCCTAGCACTGGTTCTAGTCATTTTTGGATCAATGTCTTTATCATAATAATGATTCAATGCGCTTGAACCAGCAGATGCCAAAGATCCCGCAATAATAATATGCAAATAATGGATTAATTGGATTGGATTTTCAGTCGGAATTAGTTTATTTGCAGCATACATCGATGTTACAGCAGTAATTACCAGTAATACAACAATTCGTGGTTTGGATATTTCCAGTATTTCCTTAAAGCCCAATCTCACTATATCCAAATCAGAAGCCATTTAATTTATTCGACTTTAATGATCTGGTGTATTTCAAAAGGAATAAGTATCACAATCCTAACAGCTAGCTTGAATGAGTAATTGGGACCTCATGATGCCAGGCATGGGATTGACATCTATTGGAGTAGCGGGCGTAACAATATCGTATTCAGGAATAGCTCACACGTTCATAGATGGAATGCACGCTTTAACAGGGTTAACCATGTTTGTTGGATTGATCTTCTTAGCGGCGGGTATCTTAGATGGTGGTGTATCTACCAGCAATAGAGCCAAAGCAACTACCTTAGTAATAATATCAATTGTATTGTCTTTTGCGACATTTGGACTAACAATGAACTCTTCAAATTATACTATTACGCTTGCAGGACTCTTAATGGCAATCGCATTTCCAGCAATAATCATATCATATCTAATGATGAAAATGCCTCAATATGCCAAACCTGTAGGAACTATTGTCGGATTGGCAGCAGCTACTGGAATCATCATGTGGTTTGCATTTGGTCTAGTTAGTCCAGATACATACATGATTAATGAGCCTGTAATTGAGGAGCCTAAAGAGGAAGTAATGGTATCATCCGCGCCAATATCTTCAATAACAATATTGGAAAAATCAGATGTACAAGGAAATCCAGATTATGATCCAGATGTGGCATATGTTCCAAAAGGAAATGTTGTAGAATGGACTAATGTAGATGCAGTTGTACATACAGTTACAAGCTCAGTTGACTTTGGAGATACATTTAACTCAAATATGATTAATGCAGGTGAGAAATTTTTACTAGATACAAACAAACTGGATGCTGGTGAATATGAATACATGTGTATTGTACATCCTTGGATGATTGCAACTTTAATAATTGAAGAGGCGAAAGAAGATGTCAAAGTGGTAATTCCACAGGGAGCAGGCATAGTTAGTGAAGGTCAGATCTATTATGATCCACAGATGATTCAAATTGAATCCGGAACAGCAATTGTTTGGGAGAATGTAGATAGTGCAATACATACAGTAACTTCAGGGAGTGCAGAAACAGGAGCTGATGGAAAATTTGATTCAGAGATGATAGCAGCAGGTGGTTCATTTAAGTACTCATTTAATTCTCCAGGAAAAGTAGATTACTTTTGCATGTTACATCCTTGGATGGTTGGAACTGTAGAAGTACA
>CAZDPM010000036.1:0-13102 GCA_964507355.1 uncultured Nitrosopumilaceae archaeon | reverse complement strand
AGGTGGGTTTTTGCTTTGATTCAATATGTTGTGCTTCCGGTAAATCTCCAAGATAATCTAGTTTTACTTTATTTTCATCAATTCGTAAATAATAGTTACCATCTTTCGAGAAAATTTTGATTTTGTATCCTTTTTTCCAAGAATCTCTACTGTTGTAAATTGTGATGTGAGATAATCCATTTTTAATATCAGAAGAAAGAATTTTACGATCTATTAGGATTCCAGCGGTTATTCCTTTGTCAGTGTCTTTATGCCGCATGACAAAAGTGATCAGATGATTAGAATCATAATTAACTTTAGAAATTAAATAGTCAGCCCATTTAGTCATTGTAAAAAAATAGAATATTCTTAATTAAAACCAATGGAGAAAGATTAGAAGGCATCAAACGTCATTCATCTTTCTAATTAGAGCCTGTTTCATTTGTAAAAATTCAGATTCGGAGATTATACCTTGTTCTTTTAATTTTGCCAATTTTACTAACTCATCTGCAACTGACATTTCAGAGTCTCAATTCTTCCAAATCTTCAATGCAATTATCCATTTTTACATATTAAACTTTTATTGTATACATAGATACTAACAGGTGTATTTATTGAACTTAAAAATTTAGGAAGATATGCAATGAGTACGTTAGATAAGAGCAAAGGCAAAAAGAATTAACACCCCAAATATAATAAACATATTATTGGATAACAACTCTACAAAAGAAATATCTAAGCAAGGTATTGAAAATCTACTATCACCAAAAACGCCAAGTATAGTAGACATGTTACTAGGGCGAGGTACAGAAAAAATAGTAGATTCTGAAACACTAATTACAGAAGTACACAATAGAGTGCTAAAATCATTGAATCATGAATTTTTGTATTCTACAGTAACTGAAGAATCAGAGGTATTTCTGAGAGAAAAGGTGTTGCAAAGCATGAATATGGCAGTTTTGTTTGTAGATCTTGTTGGGTCTACAGATATGATCTTAAATTTACCCAAAGAAAAACTTGCCATAATTTTTACTACATTTGCTCAAGAAATGGCTTATGTGATTAAACGTCACGAGGGTTTTGTGTTGAAGTTTGTAGGAGATGCAGTAATTGGTTACTTTGTTGCAGAAAACCTATCAGCATCTGTTGCAAATAGAGCAGTCACATGTGCAGAATCAATGCTTAAAATTCTCATCGTCGGCATAAACCCAATTTTAAAAAAAAATAATTTACCAGAATTAAAGATAAAAATCGGCATAGACTATGGCGAAAATACAATTGTACGATATGGTGATGATTTACAAGAATCTCATGTGGATATTTTAGGACCATCAGTAAGTATGGCAGCTAAAATTCAGAATCTAGCTCAACCCGACCAAATAATGGTAGGAGGTGATGCATATACCAAACTACACAATTCCATTCAAGAATACTTTGCACGTTTAAAGTTAGATAAATCAAAATGGAATTACAAATCTACAAAAACAAAAAAAATCTATCCAGTTTACACTTATGTTGGAAAATAAAACTCCAGAATGATATTATAATGATCTTGCAGAGTTAATAGTTGTGAAAATACTGTGTTCTTCATTATTTAAAAAAGTAGTGAGCTTTGTTACATTTTCATTAATACTGGTGTTTGTTTTTGGTTTGATCAACATTGAACATTCTTCTTTAGGAATTACCGAGCCATTGTTTGTGATAACAGACCAAATTGTAATTATCTTCGATGCTGTTTTTTGGATAATAGTAGGTCTGCTAGTATTAGAATTAGTAATAGCCTATTTGAAAATACGAGATGGTAAATCATTTGTAAAAAAGTATTGGCTTGAAATAATTATGCTTGTGCTTATGCCTGTTTTTGTTGGATTTAAGATATTGAAGATAAGCCTGAAGATAGTAAAACATATCAAAGTGGGAAAAACGGTCTTTAAATTATTCCACAAAATAAAAAAATCAAAAGATTAAGAATTCAAGTATACGACATAATTTAGTCTACACGTCTACTAGAATAGATGTAATTTTAAATTAATTTTTGATTTGATGATACATTCCAGTCATTTGATGAATGGACATCAAGTCTTGCAATGATTTCTAACTTTTTAATCATTTTTATAGTTAAGAAAATTAGTTTTAGTACTAGAGGATACAAAACTAAGCATGGTAACAGATGAAAGCACGAGGAAGCTAAAATGCAATAAATGTGGATCAAGATTCAAGTATCCTGAAAGACTAGAAAAACATAAAGAAATTGCACATAATAAGAAAAAGGAAAAATGTAGATCATGTGGTGCTGAATTTGATTCTCTTGAAATTATTAGAAAACATAAAAAAATTTGCACAGGGAAAGTTTGACAATCAAAATTCTAACAAAATCAACTACAAACAGTAAAAATAGAATTTTTCACATTTATGGTTGTATGAATTGTGGAAAAATATGAAAAAACAACTAGAATATGTCTTGATGATTGGTGTTGCTCTAAGTGGAAAGACTACTTACATTAAAGCAAATTTTAATCACGAACGCATATCTTTATCCTTTTTTGGCAATAACAGGAAAAAAGAATTAGAGTACATAGAAAAGTGTCTCAGAGCAGAAAAAAGTGTTGTAATTGATGATACAAATCTAACTATAGCAATACGAAAACAACACATAGATCTTGCAAAGAAATACAATGCTAAAGTGAGAGGATTTTTGATGAATACTTCAATGGGATTACTTGAAAAAAGACAAAAAAGTAGACGCGAACCATTTCCATTACCAGTAATTTACAAACAACTCAAACAACTAGAAACACCAGTAATGGAGGAAGGATTTGATGAATTAATTATAAAAAAAGACTATGAACAACCTGGAGATACATAGTTAAATTTTGAAATCAAAATTGATTTTGTTCAACATGTTAAATTACTATACTGAATTTCTAAAGCATATGACCACAAATAAAACTCGAAAAATAAATTCTAAAGAATTAGAAAAATTGCAAAAAAATGAAAAAATACGAAATGACTCTAGACGTAAAGGGCAGAAAAAAGGTGTTAGTATATCTACGGATAAATCAAAACTAAAAACTGAAAAAATTGACAGACCAGCACGAAAAACTACTAAAAAACGAGTTTCGGTTAGATAAACTGTATTTTCACATATGATAACTATGAATTGGTTTAACTATCAATATGTCGACTTGAGATCATATGCTCATTGAAGTAATGCATATGCTAAATCGTCCAGAATACGCGGAAGAAAAAATCAACACAGCCCTCAAAATGCCATACCTCGATAGAGAAAATGAATTTCGTGAGTTGGCAGGGGTGTGTTTGAGTAAAAAAATGCTAACAAAATTTGCAATCCATGACGCAACACTTGCTGCATCTTATTCACAATTAGCAGCTACTGCATTAGGTTTAAGTTCCATTTGGATTGGAACGATTGATGAAGAAAAGATATCAAAGATAATAGGTACAAAGTTAACTCCATCATCTAATCTTTGCATTGGTTATCCAACACAACAAAAATTTCCAAAACCAAGACGGAATCTCAAAGATCTAATTCACATATTAGAAAATAAAGGTACTAGAAAATAATCAGGTCTTATCAAAATATCATGTCTGAATTAAAGCAACATTTGGGACTTTTTCATCTTACCATGTACGGAGTTGGACTCATACTTGGTGCTGGAATTTATGTATTAATTGGAGAAGCTACAGCATTTGCAGGAAATTCAGTATGGATTTCTTTTTTGCTGGGAACAATAGTCGCAATGTTTGCAGGACTAAGCTATGCTGAACTTACTGCATTGTTTCCAAAGGCAGCTGCAGAATATACTTTTGTGAAACATACGTTCAAAAATAATTTTCTTGCATTTATCATCGGATGGTTAACTGCAATTACTTCAATGATAACAGCTGCTACAGTATCTTTAGGATTTGGAGGATATTTTGCACAGTTTATTGATTTACCTATAACAATATCAGCCATTTTATTGATAGGAATCTTGTCTGTTGTGAATTTTATTGGAATAAAAGAATCTGCGTGGGCTAACACTATTTTTGCAATTATTACTGCTGGAGGCTTGATATTAATAATATTTTTAGGAATGACGTTTGAAACTACTGAATCTATTGATTATTTTGAAATGCCTAATGGAACTATAGGAATCATTCTTGCGTTTGTTTTGATCTTTTTTGCATTTATAGGATTTGAAGATATGGCAAACGTTGCAGAAGAGGTAAAGAAACCCAGGAAAACACTTCCTCGTGCAATCATTCTATCTGTTATGATTACAGGAATCATATACATTCTAGTTTCATTGTCAGTTGTTCGTGTGGTAAACTGGGATGAGTTGGGTCAATCAGCAGCTCCTCTTGCAGCAGTAGCTGAAAGATCATTAGGAGTTGAAGGCAACATAATACTGTCTGCAATTGCACTTTTTGCCACCGCCAGTACAGTTCTCATCACTCTGGTAGCCGGATCTAGAATACTATATGGAATGGCACATAACAAAACACTTCCTTTATCGTTAGGTAAAATTCATTCAAAAACAAAAACACCTTGGATAGCTGTAATTGGAATTTCGATAACATCCACAGCATTTGCCTTTATTGGAGATATTGTAATAGTAGCTAACATTACAGTTTTTGCAGTAGTGATAACCTTTGCCATGATAAATTTGTCTGTAATTGTGCTACGATATACCAAACCTACATTGGAAAGACCGTTTAAAGTTCCATGTAATATAGGAAAGTTTCCAATTCTGCCTCTATTTGGATTTGGGGTGACTGTTTACATGGCAATTCAATTTGAAATGGAAGTTATGTTGGTAGGATTAGGAATAATATCTGCAGGTGCACTGTTTTATATAATTTTTAATAGAAAATTGTCTAGAAATAAATAGTCATTTCCTCAAAATAAAATACGTACAAAAGAATACTGGTTCCACTTGACGGTTCAAAAAATTCGTTTAGAGCATTAGATAAGGCAATTGAATTAGCAAAACAATGCCAAGCCACAGTTATTGGCCTTAATGTACTAACTACTGTTGGTCTTTTCAGGGCAGTACATGCAATTAAAATTCCTGAAAACAAGTGGCCCAAGAAAACCAAATCTTTTATGAATCTTGCTAGTAAAAAATCAAAAAGGAGTCAAGTATCATTTGAGGCAACCGTCATACCTGGCAATAATGCGGGATATGACATTGTACTTTTTGGAAACGGCAAAAGAAACAAAATTGATTTAATTATAATTGGAGCTCGTGGAATTAGTTTTGCAAGAGAAATTTTCTTGGGAAGTACTTCTAATTTTGTTCTGCATAAATCTAAAGTTCCAGTTACAATAGTAAAGTAATTCCAAACAAGATCGAATTATAACAACTATACGTTTAACAAATTACTCTAATTTCTGATTCTCTATGTGATACCTATGCTTATTTGAATCTCATAAAGTATAATTAGAAAAATCAAATAAATTGCAAACAATACCATACTTTGCCATTTGTGAATATGACCATTCCTGATAAGAACAAACAAAACAACGGGTAAGCCTATTGCAAAGGAGATTAATGTGGACAGTATACCAAAGTTAATCTCAACTGGGGACAAAATAAGAACCAACCCAAGAACTAGAGTTATGTTTGTTATACAGGAACCAATTATATCTCCTATCGCTAAATCAAGCAATCTTTTTCTTACTGCTACAATGTCTACTGTTAATTCGGGCAAAGATGTTCCTAAAGCAATTATTGTAGCACCTATAACAGATTGTCTGATTCCTGTAAATTCAGCTATTGAAGAGACACTGTCTACAATCATCTTTGCGCTTAATGTTACTATGGCAATTCCAACAAGAAAAAGAAAAAGAGGTCTGTAAACCGATCCCTGGTCTCTTTGTTCAGGACTTTGCATTTTATTTGTTTTAAACATGTAAAAAACAAAAAAAGCAAAAGTTGCAAGCAACATTATTCCAATAAATTTATTCCCTTGTTGAACTAGTAATAAAATAAGTGGAATTAGGGATGCAGATATCAATAATGGAAAAAGATTTTTTGTTGTCTTTACTTGTATTTTTTTAATTGGTGATAAAAACAAAAACAATGCTGCAACAAGTCCAATATTTGTAATATTTGAACCAAAAATATCTCCCAACGTAATACCAATATTATCTGTATGTGTTGAAAAAATAGCCACACTAATCTCGGGTACTGATGTAGCTATAGATACTATGACAAAACCAGCAGCAATCTGACTAATGTTAGATCTTTTGATAACTTTTTCAATAGAGTTTATTGCAAATAAAGCACTTTTAACCAATATCGCCAAAAAAACTGCTAGCAGAATTACGTCAAATAGTAGTTCATTCATTGATTTTCATGTTTAATTTATTTCATTATATCATGAGGAGAATTTTAATTTAAAATTAAAATTGCACCATGAAAATTCTTTGAAACATTTTCAACAGTAGTTGGATAATACATTTTTTCATAATGAGAAACAAATTTTGTTTTCCCCATAACTATCAAATCTACATCATATTTTTCTGCAAATTCAAGAATTGCATGCGACGCTACATTATTTTTAATTATTTTGAAGTTAGGTAAAACATCACACTTTTTTGCATATTTTTCAAGTTCAATATGTTTTTGTGTTATTATCTTAGATTCATGTTCATATTCATTCTTGTTTGTTTTAGTTTTGAATAATCCAAATGTAGATCGTTCTTCTAAACATGTGAAAATTGTGATTTTTGCTTTGGTTATTTGTGCTAATGCAACTGCCTTTTTGAATGCCTTTTGACTACCGGATGTTCCGTTATAGGGTAGCAGAATATGTTCGAAGATTTTACTCATTTCTTTTCTATATCAATTAGTAAAACAGGACAGGATGTATTTTCAACAATTTTTCTTGAAACACTTCCAAGGGTAAGGAGACTTTTGAATCCTTTTAATTTTCTTCGTTTTGCCATTACAATCAAATCTATTTTTTTATTTTTTACTATTCTCAAAATTTCCTCAGCTGGAAGACCTGTAGTAACCTTTAGATCAGTATCAATTTCATGCTTTTTGCATAATTCCACTTTACTAATCAGTTGTTTTTCCATAGTATCTTTCATTTCTCTTGTCATTTCTGCAATCTGTTGTTTGATTTTCATTACTTGTGAACCATGAAGAGCAAGCGTAGGAACCTGTGGAAATTCTTCTATTATATGAAGTATAATTATCTTTGATGATGAAAATTTTGCAATGTTAATAGCATGGTTCAAAGCAATATCTCCTCCAGGTGTTCCTGCATGTGGAACAAGAATTGTCTTGTACATGACAACTTGGGCATTCATTAATAAATAAACTTACTAGTTGTTTTTCAAGTTAAGAATTTTGTAGATATGAAAATAGTAAATACTGAAATTAATCCAATGGCAATCAGATTAAGAACAATACCATGTTTTAACATCTCTTTAATTGAAATTTGTGCCTTTTCGTAGATAAGTGCATTTGGCGGAGTTCCCATTGGTAAAAGAAATGCAAAAGATGTTGCTATAGTTATTGCAAAAAGAATAGGCAAAGGACTCCATTGGTTTAGTACTGCCATTGTTCCAACAATTGGGATAAATATTGCAGCTGTCGCGGTGTTGGATTTCACATTGGTCAAGAACATGATCATTGTTACTAGAATAATTATGATTATCTCAAAAGAATAATCTTTAACAAAAGAAAATGAATTCGCAATCCAATCTGCCAAACCAGAATCAATAAAAGATAGAGATAGTGCAAATCCTCCACCTAAAAGAAACAACAAACCATATGGCAATCTTTCTATTCCAGCCCAATTCATCAAGCTCTCAGAACGAGTTTTAGGCAATACAAATAATGAAATTCCTCCGAGAATTGCAATGACTGAATTTGTAATATATGAGTCCTCAGGTTGCCATAGTGGGGTTGTAAACATTAAGGCTAACACCCCCAACAAGACTAGCAATACTGTCTTTTGCTCATTTGTCATTTTACTTATTTGGGATTTTTCAAAAATCAAAGTTTTTTTAATTTCATTATTTGTTTCGAGCGTACTGTTTCCAATTTTACTAGTCATGTACAATCCACACAAAAATAACATACTGAGTGATAGGGGTACACCGATCATTGACCATTCAACAAATGTTACTTTATGTGCAAACATTTCCATTACATTAGCTGCATAAAGAAGATTTGGAGGTGCACCAATTAATGTTGCAACACTACCAATCGATGACGAATAAGCTATTGAAAGCATGAAAACTATCTTAAATTTTGTGGAATTTATGAAATCAGATCTTGAGAGTGAAGTTAAAACAACGGTTGCAACAGGTAATAAAATTAATACTACAGTAGTACTCATTACAACTGTAGACAATAATGCGGTAGTAATCATGAATCCCCAAATTATTCTTTTAGGCGAATAACCAAATACTGAGATTAACTCAAATGCAATTTTTTTATGCAAACCTGATTTTTCAATGGCTAACGCAATCATGAACATGCCCAAGAGAAGAACAATAATTGGATGCATGTATTCCGATGCTACATCTTTTACTGGTAATACTCCCAAGACAGGTATCAGCCCAAGAGGAAGTAATGCAGTTGCATACACAGGAATTGCTTCAGTTATCCACCATACTATCATCCAGACTGAAATTGCTAAAACAGATTTTGCAGGATCTGACATTCCTTCAGGTGTAGGTATGACTAAAATCAGAAAAAATAGTAATGGACCTAAAAACATACCAAATTTTCTAAGATTTAATGACATGATGATTACATAGATTATTCAAAAATTAATAGTCTTTCTCAAATATGAAAATCATGACGAATTAGTGCTTAAACCCTAGTTGATGTTGATATTATGGCTAACTATTTTTTTTGGAATTTTTATCTCCAGTCTTCCTTTTTGAAATTTGGCAGTAGTTTTTTTACTATCAATTTTTCTAGGCAATGAAATTGATTTTTTGAAATATTCAAACTTGGAAATTTTGCCTATCTTTTCTTCAGAATATTCCTCCTTGAGCTTCGCTTCAATGTTGATAGTGTTTTCATCGAACGTAACCTTGATGTCTTTTTTGTTTACCAGTGGAAGATCAACTTCTAGCATCCAATGATTCTCAAACTCTCTTAAGCATGAAAGAGGTGAAAGAATCCTATTTTCAATATCATCAAACAATAAACTGGTTTTTGGTAAAATGATGCTAAATTCAAAATCATTATCATTTTTCATATTATCACCTGTAAATCTGTGGAACTCGTGGAGGTTCTACATTTTTGTGTTGTAATGTACGAATAGTTTCTTCCATAAGATTTCTATTCTGAATTCGAAGTAGATCCATTCTGTTTTGAATATCATGCGTATCTATTTTGACATCTAGAATCTTTGCAAGAGTCATTATTGCTACAATTGAAGCTTGTGGATCTGGAAAAAAAGGGTGACATTCTGCGTATAAAATAAGTGCTGGAACATTCGTTTTTCTAAAAATCGAAATTATGGCAGCGTCTGTTCCAAAAATTGAACCATTAAGAAATTTTGGAATGTGATTGTTGTAAAGTATATTTTCCAATACTTGATGTGTTACAAGACCATAAATTTTTGAATCTTCTTGTTTTTGATTAATAGTTTCCATTCCACTAGCAATTACAACTTTTTTTATTGCATTTTTTTTACAAAACTCATGAACTCCTAATGCAAATTCTACTGCCAAATATTCATCAAATGGAACATCTGAAATAATAACAAAAAGATTATCCTTGTGATAACTTCTAATGGGTGCAAGAATTTCCCCATTTTCTACAAATAAAGTTGCAGGAAGATTTGGAACATCAATTTCTCCTATTTTTTTCATCTTTAAATAACGAATAAGATAGGATATTGAAAAAGTCCCTACAAGACCATTGCTTGGGAACCCTAAAAGTAATGTATTTTCCTGAGTAACTGGTTTGGTAATTTTCAAGTTGTAATTTATTACAAGCATTTCAATTAAAAGAAAAACCCAGATTCTCGATGTTGATTTTAAGGGTTGATTATCCATGTATCTATATGTAAGATATTTTTAATAAAATTTAGATACAACTATTTAAAGAAAAACGTGAGTACGCTAGGTAAGAGTTGAGACAAAAAGAGTTGATGCTCTTCTAATCAATATGCATGAATGCTAACAATCACAATCCTTGCCAATCTTAGGATTGCATATTTCACAGTCAAGTAAGCATTTGTCTTCAGGACAATAACCACAGAATTGTTTTTTCTTTGATTCCATCAAAGTACCTTATTTGTACCAATTATTTCATACTGTGTTACATCGTAAGAAAGTTTGTAAACTTCTTGGTATCCCTCCGATGAAAATCCACTGATGTACAGTATTTTGCTTGGTGAGTCAAAAGCGATACTAGTAATCGTAAGATCAATATCTGGCAAGTCTTCCCAAGTTACTCCAAGATCATTTGAACGAACTAACCCAAATGTGTTTACTGAAGCAAATAAAACCCCATCATCGTCAAAATTCATAGTGTATACTGCTAATCCTTGATATGCAATGTTTGCCCAAGTATTACCGCCATCATTTGACTTGAATATTCCTTTTCCTGTACCTGCAAAAATTATTTCAGAATCAGTTGGAGGAATTGTTAATGAAGAAATGTATTCTGGATATTCTAAAGTTTTCCAAGTCTTTCCAGCATCAATAGTCTTGAATAATCCTCTTCCACCACTGTCAAAACCTAAAATCAAATTTGGATCACTCTTACTTAAGGTCATAGCGTGAAAATCAACTGGTGGGTCTAATACTTTGGAAACAGGTTGCCATGTTACTCCGCCATCAATACTTTTGATTAATCCTGTGTTTCCACCAGTTGATGGATGTCCACTAGCATACAAAGGAGAGTTTTTGTCATGTGGTGCATTAAATGCCATATAATCCGCTCTTACTTGGTCTACTTTTACTGGAAGAGCACCATTTCTACTTTGATAAAAATCTCCATGTGTTGCAATATACAAAATACTAGAATCTGTAGGATCTACACCCAATCCATGAACATGACGCCATTCAACTGTTCTTGTTTTAGTTACTATGTCATTAGATATGGGTTTTTGATCATTTGAATTAAAGCTAAAAGCGATTGCAATTCCAATCACCATAATGCCTATGATGATTAGAAATTTCTTTGTGGTTTTAGTTTTCAAAGTATCTCATCAATTGTGCTTTGAAGACATAATATAAAAAACAAGTATGTTACGTTCGTAAAATACTAGATTCTACATCATATTGACTTATCTGTTAATTTGAAATGAAATACCGATAGGCATTAAATTTAGATTGATAATTACAAATAAGATTAGCATTTTTCTAATTTGATTTGAGAATCAGGTTGAAATTTGTGCCAAAACACGCCTAAAATAGTAGCAGCAGAAACCCAAAACATACCAACTGCAATTACAGACATTGTCCTAAATCCATTTACCAATTCCATTGGTGCAGATATCTCATCAGGATTTGGAGGTATTATTACAAACACCATGCTGATAAAAATAGCATATCCCACAAAAGCGGTAATCTTCTTTCTTGATTGTACTTTTTTGCATAACTGATAAAATCCTACTGCACCGAATCCTGAAATTGCAATAAATGACAGATATAGAATTGATCTCAGCACCACAGTTTCAGGATCTACTGTTGGTGGATTTGCAGGGTATTTCAAAAATGGAATAAAGAATATGGTTAACCACATTATTGCAGCAAGTGTAAATGTTTTCTGCAAATCGTGTTTTCCAGGCAATGAATTTTTAGAACATACATACACAATACCAAATAACACACCAATTGATATTCCTAAAACAGGATGTTTAAAGAATTATCAAGCATATGTACAAATACGCCTACATAAGTTGTCAACATAATTTGAAATGACATTAGAACTAATCATAAATGGAGCATTGGTTGCAATAGGTCTCGCTATGCTCTATTTTGGAGCAGAGTGGTTAGTAAAAGGATCAGTAACAATTGCAAACAAGTTTCGAATTAGTCAATTAGTAATAGGTCTTACAATTGTAGCATTTGGAACATCTACACCTGAGCTTTCAGTCAGCGTTACATCGGCGATTCAGGGAAATTCAGATGTGGCATTAGGAAATGTTGTAGGAAGTAACATTGCAAATATAGGATTGATTATTGGAATTGCTGCAATCATACGACCATTAACAGTTACCAAGCAGATAATAAAAAAAGAATTGTTGATCGTCATTGGAGTTGCAATATTATTAGTCATGATCTCATTAGATGGATTAATTTCATCTGAAGAAGGAGTTGTATTAGCAGTAGGAATTTTGGTTTTTGTAGTGTTTAGCTACAAAACTTCAAAGAAAGAATCTCCAGATATTGAAAATCAGTCGGTAGGACTAGTTCAAGAAAAAAAGAATGTGATGCCAAAATCAATTATATTGATAGGAATTGGGCTTGCACTGTTAACACTAGGATCATTTGTAACAGTAGAAAATGCAGTAGTTATTGCTAAAAGCTTTGGAGTTTCAGAGAGAATAATAGGTCTTACATTAATTGCGATAGGAACTTCTTTGCCGGAATTAGTAACATCAGTAGTAGCAGCATTGCGAGGCCATTCAGATATCAGCATTGGGAACATTCTTGGAAGTAATGTGTTTAATATCTTAGCGATAGTAGGAATATCTGCAGCGATAGCTGGCATATCAGTTAGCGACGAGATGTTTTCTGATTACTATGTAATGATTGCGTTTAGTGTAATTTTGATTCCAATTATGCGCTCAGGATTCATAATAAGCAGAAAGGAAGGATATGGTTTTATTGCAGCCTATTTTGCTTATTTGATTTATCTCTTCATTATGTAATAGAGATTCAAGTAAAATGTCGGAAGACATATTCAAATGAATTAAGATATGCGTAGGCCCAAAAGATATTCCGTGTATTAAATATGTGAAATAAAAAATGTATTTTTCCAATTTAAATTCACAGTTAGAGAGTGTAAAAGGTAAAGGTCAACGCTACACCAGAGTTTTTAATTTTTTAAGAAATTTAGGTGCAAACTGTTTAAAGAAAAACTCAAGAGCGCCAGGTAAGAGTTGACATAAAAAGAGTTGACAC
>CAZDPM010000035.1:0-13728 GCA_964507355.1 uncultured Nitrosopumilaceae archaeon | reverse complement strand
CTGCTTCAACTTTTCCTCCATCAGAATAATCTAAAACATTAACAGCAATTTGATGCGATTCTGTAAATCCTCTCTTTTCACCTAGAACTTTAAAACCTGCTTCATTAAGTGACTCTGCAAACACTTTAGCATTTTTTATAACTTGACTAGCGTAATCTTTTCCAAACTCTAATGCTTCTGCAAAAGCTACTGCCTTTCCTGCCATATGATGAATGTGATGGCTACTGGTTAATCCTGGAAATGTTGCTTTCTTGATTGGATCTTCATGTTTCTCAGATCCCAAAACAAGTCCACCTTGAGGACCAAACAGAGTTTTATGAGTACTCATTGTCATGGTGTCTGCCCCTTCACGTAATGGATCCTGAAACTTTTCACCTGCAATTAACCCTGCAACATGGGCTGCATCATAATTGATATGCATATCAAAACTCTTTAAAAAATCTGCCAATTCTTTAACAGGATGTGGAAACAAAAACAACGATCCGCCAAACATTGCCATCTTTGGCAAATTACCTGTTTTCTTTAACTCTTCTACTTTTTGTTTAGTCTTTTCAACATCAATTGTCATCTCTTCGGCATCAAATGGATAAAATTCAATTTCTAATCCATGAACTAACCCCGCAGTTCCTGAATGTTCTTTCTTACCATGAGAAATATGACCTCCTGCAGGAATTGAAGGTGCTAGCATTACATCACCTGGATTTGTAAAAGCAGAGTATACTGCAAGATTGGCAACTACACCCGAAATTGGTCTTACATCTGCAAATTTGGATTTATACAACTTCTTTGCAAGCTTCATACATTCAAATTCAACTTCATCAATGTACACACAACCTGCATAAACTCTCTCACCTGGCCAACCTTCAGCATATCTATTTCCAAAATCTGATATTATTGCCTCTCTAACAGCAGGACTAGGTATGTTTTCACTTGCAATTAATGGAATGGAATTCTCAAACCATTTATGATGTTCTTTTAAACTTGAGAAAATTTTATTGTAAGATTCTTTATTTGATGATTTTGCCATGTTTTGCAAATTAAATTTCCCAATTTAAAAACACCGATTTTTGACTATTTTATTTACGAGTTTTTGATCTGCAACGTATAAAAGGGGAATTGAGTGTTTTCCTTTCTATGGGTATGCAAGCAACTTCTAAAGGTACTATGCCAGTTGTATTACTAAAAGAAGGAGGTTCTGAAACCAAAGGAAAAGAGGCACAAAAAAACAACATTGCAGCAGCCAAAATAATTGCTGAAATTGTTCATTCTAGCCTCGGTCCAAGAGGTATGGATAAAATGCTAGTTGACTCGCTTGGGGATGTTACTATTACAAACGATGGTGCAACCATTCTCAAAGAAATTGACGTACAACATCCAGCAGCAAAAATGCTAGTTGAAATATCAAAAACTACTGACAATGAAGTAGGTGATGGAACAACATCTGCTGTTATTTTAGCAGGTGCACTTTTGGAAAACGCCGAATCACTTTTAGATCAAGATGTTCATCCAACAATTATTGTCGATGGATATAGAAAAGCTGCAAAAAAGGCAAAACAATTCCTTCAAGAAATATCTGAGACTGTATCTGCAAGCGACAAAATAATTTTAAATAAAATTGCAAAAACATCTATGCAAACAAAACTGGTAAGAAAAGACTCTGATCAATTAGCCGATATTATTGTAAAAGCAGTACTAGCAGTTGTTGAAAAAGAAGGTGAAAAATTTAATGTTGATATTGATGATATTAAAGTAGAAAAGAAAGCAGGAGGCTCGATTAAAGATTCTGTTATTATTCAAGGCATCGTACTTGATAAAGAAATTGTTCATGGTGGAATGCCAAGAAAAATTTCTGATGCCAAAATAGCCTTAATTAACAAAGCTTTAGAAATTAGTAAAACTGAAACTGATGCTAAAATTAACATCTCAAATCCACAACAATTGAAGTCATTTCTTGATGAGGAAAATAGAATGTTAAAGAATATGGTGGATAAAGTAATTGGTTCTGGAGCTAATGTAGTATTATGTCAAAAAGGAATTGATGATATGGCTCAACACTATCTTGCCAAAGCAGGAATTATTGCCGTTAGAAGAATTAAAGAAAGCGATCTTACAAAACTTGCAAAAGCAACTGGTGCTAGAATTGTAAATAATTTGGATGATATATTTGAAAAAGATCTAGGCGATGCCCAACTAGTTGAAGAAAGAAGAATTGAAGAAGACAAATGGGTATTCATTGAAGGCTGCAAGCATCCAAAATCTGTCACTTTACTTCTTCGTGGTGGTTCTCAAAGAGTAGTTGATGAAGTTGAACGATCAGTTCATGATTCACTTATGGTAGTAAAAGATGTGATTGAAAAACCAGAAATTGTTGCAGGAGGTGGTGCTCCTGAAACTTATGCTGCAACTAAGATAAGAAGTTGGGCAAAATCATTAGAAGGTAGAGAACAACTAGCTGCTGAAAAATTTGCAGATTCTTTAGAATCAATTCCATTAACACTTTCAGAAAATGCGGGAATGGATCCAATTGATACACTTACAGTTCTTCGTTCTAGACAAATGAAAGGAGAAAAATGGACTGGAATTGATGTAATGAAAGGCAAAATTGCAAATATGAAATCAAGTGATATTATTGAGCCATTAGCAGTTAAACTTCAGATTGTATCAGCAGCTGCAGAAGCCGCTTGTATGATTCTTAGAATTGATGATGTTATTGCCACACAAAAATCTGCAGGACCACCACCAGGAGCAGAAGGCGGAATGCCTGGTATGGGCGGAATGCCTGGTATGGGCGGAATGCCTGGTATGGGCGGAATGCCTGATATGGGCGGAATGATGTAAATCTTTTTGATAAGAAATTATTTTTCAAAAGTTTATTTGATTATTATATTTACAAATCATATTGAATAAAACTACATCAAAAATGCTAACAGGATTTAAGTATGTTTATTTGTTAGTATTTTTTGCATTACTTGCAGGATTTTTTCATCCATTAGTTACTGACACAAGTTTTGACAGTGTAGTTATTGGAGTTATTGTGTTATTCATTGGTCTAACAGGTAGTGTTTTGCTTTACAAAGCTGCCATTTCCGAGAAAAGAAGAGTGATATTTCTTGGTATGGGTTTTACGTTGATATCCATTTCATTATTCTACATCTTTCAGATTACTGGAAGAGTCTAGATATCAAAATATAGATAAAATTCATGTGGGTGTGGTCTTATTGAAATTTCACGCTGATCCCTTTTACCCAAATCTATTATTTTATCAATAACCTCATTTGTATAAATAGGAAGAAGAAATTTTCTATCGCTTTCTAATTCCTCTAATGCTTCACCGAGACTTTTTGGTAATACTCCTATTCCCCTTTTAGCTCTATCTGATTTTGTCATTTTAAAAATATCATCACGAACTTGTTCACCCGGATCCATTTTCTTTTTTACTCCATCCATTCCAGCTGCAGTAACGGCAGCAAATACAAGATATGGATTTGATGAAGGATCAGGAGCTCTAAATTCAAGTCTTTTAAGATTAGCATAATTTTTTCCTTTGAGATGATGTGGCACTCTAACTATTGCAGATCTGTTTCCAGCACTCCATGCAATATAAGCAGGTGCTTCATAACCAGGAACAAGTCTATGATATGAGTTAGTAGTAGGATTACAAATTGCAGATAATGCTTTTGCATGATTAATAATTCCACCACAAAAATATTTTGCAGTTTGACTTAATTCATCTGCATCATCAGGATCATAAAACACATTTTCTTTTCCTTTCCATAAACTAACATTAACATGCATTCCAGAGCCTGCATCCATTGCAATAGGTTTTGGCATCATAGTTGCAACTTTGCCATATTTTTGTGCTACATTTTTTATTACATATTTGTAAGACTGAGCTGCATCAGCAGCATTTGTCATGTAGTCATATTTGATATCAATTTCACATTGTCCCGCAGTAGCTACCTCATGATGATGATTATCACATAATATGCCAAAATCATTATTCAAAATATTTACACATTCGTTTCTAAAAGGAGTCAAAGTATCTGAAGGAGTACTTGGATAGTATCCTTCTTGAAGTCCCATTGGGTATCCAGTTCCTTCTTTATTCCATGGAGCTTCTTTTGATTCGATTGAATATGATTGACCTTTGTATGGAGTTAAAACATCCCAATGTACTTTGTCAAAAACAAAAAATTCTACTTCTGGACCCCATGCACTATAATCAAAACCTTGAGTTTTTACATATTCTTCTGCTCTTTGTGATATTCCTCTAGGATCTGAAGATAGTCTTCCTCTATCTCCACCCCAATAGATATCACATAACAGTCTTGCAGTTTTATTTTCAGTCATCCATGGTATTATGGCAAAAGTATTAGGATCTGGTTTTAAAATAAGATCTGAATCATTCACATCAGTAAAACCAATAATGGATGAACCATCCAATTTTGGTAATCCATCTCTCATTTGCTCAGGGGTAAAAGTTATAGCTGAAATTGTAGTATGATGAAAACGTCCAGTAAGACCAGTAAATTGCAAATCTATGAATTGAATTCCTTCATGTTGAATTCTAGCAAAAACTTCATCTGGCGAATATGTTACTTGAAGTGCTTTTCCGTGACTAACTTTATAGGGCAATTTTATGCTTCAATCAAACACAAATACATCCGAGATTTAAGCATTAGGTAAGAAATGTCAGAAATAAACGAAATAGATCTAAACAAATTACACCATATAGTCCTAAGAGAAACTGAAAATGATTCTATCCAAGAAGTTAGCCCGGATTTCTATAGGAAACTTTCAGATTTTATTGGTGACTTGAAAAAACAAGAATTTGATGGAGTAGAAAATAATATTAAAAAAGTAATAATTGATACTGCTACAGAACTAACATCGCTTTTTATCAATATTAGACTTGAAAAAATTTCTAAATCGGGAAATATTTACTTTCAAAATCTTTTAGATGAAGAAAAATTTATTCTTGATGCAGAAGAAGAACGTAGAGAAAGAGCTGAAATGATTCTTTCAGCAACAATTAATGGAAAATCAAAATTTCTTGAATCTATCTCTCAAAATCATAAGACAAAGACTGTTGTTGTAAGATTTCTTCAGGAGGTAGATGAAATCATAGGTGCTGATCTAGAAAAATATGGGCCTTTCAAAATAGAAGATATTGCAACAATACCATATGAAAATGCTCAGGCATTAATTGCTAAAAATATTGCTACCAAAGTCCGTTGGGAAGATTAGATAGAAATTATACCTTAATTACCTGCATTTATGACACACACAGGAGTAGATGTAATTGATTTCCTTTTTTATACGATTTATCCTGTAATTGGTATCTTTATTGTTGAAGCAATTTGTAGAGTAATTAAAACTCCAAAATGGATTAAACTGTGGACACAAGCTGTTGTATCTGTAGGATTTGGAATTTATTATTGGTTTGTGTTACCTGCCCCACAAAATTTTCCATTAACAGCGATGGTGATGTTTGCTCTTGCTATAGCATTAATTTATCAAGGAAAACGTGCAAAAATTTCTCCTGATAAAAGTCCTTATTAGTTATATAACTAATCTTTGAATTTTTTAAATATTCTTTTGAAAATATTTTGTTTGTTTGAACCTCCATCTCTAATTACTTTTCTCTCTCCAAATCTACGTGCTCTGATTTGAGTTAACTTTACACATCTATGTTCTTCTGGAAGTCTATGTTCAGCACAAAATGGATCCTTACAATAATTACACTGAAATGGCATATCTACCATGTCACCACAATAAGCGCATTTTTCAGGTTTCATACCATTTCTGCAGTTTTTCTTCTAATAAACTTGCTATGATTTGTTAGAAAATGATTTTTTTCAAATTTAGGTAAACGTTTTTACAATGTTGAAATTAAAAATAACTAAGTGAGTGTTGATGATTAAAAACAAAGTAGCAATAATCACCGGGGCAAGCAGTGGAATCGGATTTGCTACAGCATTAGCACTTTCAAAAGCAGGGGCTAAGGTTGCAATAGGTGCACGACGAACAAACATGCTTTCTGAATTAGAAAAAAAAATTAAAGAAAACGGTGGAGAAGTTTATTCTCAAAAATTAGATGTTACTAAGAGAAACGAATGTAATTCTTTTGTAGAAAACGTTGTAAAAAAGTGGAACACTATAGACATTCTAGTAAATAACGCTGGGCTCATGCCTCTAAGTTTTTTTAAAAATCTGAAAATTGATGAATGGGAACAGATGATTGATGTTAATATCAAAGGAGTACTATATTGCACTGGAGCAGTTATTACGCATATGCTTGAAAATAAGTCGGGTCATATTATTAACATCTCATCAGTTGCTGGAAGAATAGTTTTTCCCGCAGGCAGTGTTTATTGTGCCACAAAACACGCTATTACCGCTTTTAGTGAAGGGTTAAGACAAGAACTTAGCGTACGAAAAAATATCCGTGTTACATGTATTGAACCAGGAGTTGTTGCAACCGAACTAACAAATACAATTACTGATGAATCCTTGCAAGCATTTGTTGAAAGTGCTAAAAAAATGGAAGCGTTACAAGCTGAAGATATTGCAAACGCAATTGTTTATGCTGTAGAATCACCAAATCATGTAAATGTCAATGAAATTCTAATTAGACCTACTACACAAGATCGTTAAATTGACTTCTATCCCCCACGTCTTAATTCTTGGTGGCGGATTTGGAGGATTAGCTGCAGCAAATGAAATTAGAAATAATCTTTCATCATCTCAAGTTAAAATAACAATTATTGATAAAAAAGATTGGTTCATGGTAGGGTTTGCTAAACTTTGGATTATCAAAGGTACACGAACATTTGAAAATTCAATAGGTTCACTAAATCAACTTATAAAAAAAGAAATCAATTTTTTAAAAGAAGAAATTCTACAAATTGATCTTCAAAATAAAAATATTAAAACTACAACCAAGATTTTATCATATGATTTTTTAATTATTGCAATGGGTGCAGTATTAGCACCTGAGAAAATTCAAGGATTAACAGAAAATGGAATGAATCTTTATGATCACAATCAATTAACTGAAATTCATCAAAAAATAAAAAAAATGAGATCTGGTAATATTGCTATTTCCATTATGGGAATGCCATACAAATGCCCCCCAGCACCATTTGAGGCCAGTTTATTGATCGATTCCATGTTAAGAGATGACGGAGTTAGAGATTCAATTCAAATTCACTTCTATAGTCCAGCTCCAATAACACTGCCTGCAGCTGGTTCAGAGATTAGTGAAAAAATTCTCAGTTTGATAAATTCTGAGAACATTATTTTTCATGATTCATGCAAAATAAAATCTATAGAAAAAAACAAAATGATTTTTCAAAATGGAGAAGCTTATTTTGATTTACTTCTTGCTATACCACCACATGTGGCACCTAAAGTAATTTATGAATCTGGATTAGCAAAAGAAAATGGATTTATACCAATTAATAGAGATTGTAAAACCTCATTTGAAAATGTGTATGCGGTAGGTGATGTAACTACTTTAACAGTAATTGATACAATGACTGTTCCTAAAGCAGGTGTATTTGCAGAAGGAGAAGCAATAGCAGTAGCACAAAACATCATATCACACATACAAAATAAAAATGAATTATCATTATTTGATGGAAAAGGAGGATGCTTCATTGAATCTGGAAGAGACACTGCATCTCTAATTGAAGTAGACATGTTTTCTGAATCCAAACCAGTAACAAAATTAACAGAATCTACATCTAAACATCTTGATGAAAAGTTACAATTTGAGAAAGAACGACTTTCAAAATGGTTATGATTAATCAGTTTTTTTATTTTCTTTTGTAAGATGTTCTAAAATAGCTTTTACTTCAACACTCAAACCTAGAGTATCCTTTGCTAAATCTAATTTTTCAGGAATACTCTGTTTAAAATTTTCATCTTCATTTTCTATTCTTATTTTTTGAATACAATCAAGATGATCCTGATCATTTCCAGAAATTCTATTACAAATGCTGCAAATTTTCATTAATAATCAGTAATAACCCGACGATTTAATAATTTCATTTTGTGCCTCACTCATGAGGGGTCGTAGTCTAGCTTGGTATGATACTAGTCTGGGGGACTAGTGGTCGCAGGTTCAATTCCTGCCGGCCCCATCATAATTTTAATATCTTTAAGATATCCTCAAAACTTTTTCGTGTTGGTTCATGCTTGTATTTTCTTAAAACATCAATAATTTTTCCCTTTTCGGGAATTTTATAGATTCTTTGAACTTTTTTGGCAATTCCTGATCCAATAAAAATAGCTTGAGTAATCGAAGTTACATTAGATGCTCGTCTATTTACACTCGAACTTTCAAAATCAATTAAAGTTGTTCTTAATTTTCCAACAATAACATGTTTTGAAATACTACTTAATTCTCCATGATCAAATCCCATTTCATCCAATCTATAACAATCCTCTAAAATAATTCTAATTATTGACTTTAATTTCTTAGAGATTCCATTACCTTTTAGAGATTGTATCCAATCACCAATTTTATCACCTTCAAGATACTCCATTACCAAAAAATTCTTACTCACATCATATAATTTGGGTCCAACGTTTACAGTATTTACTAATTTCATTAATTTTGCCTCACTTTGCATCTCATTTCTTTGAGAATCTAATCTTCTGATCTTTAATGCTACAACATTGTTTCTTTTTTTTGCTAATACTACTATTCCAACATATCCTTTACCTAAAATTTGTAAACTACCAATAGTAGTTTGTCCTGTAAATGATATTGATTTTATTTTTAATTTTTCCAATTCAATTATTCTAGATTGAAGTTGGCGTGAGCTAGCTTTTGGATAACCGAGAATTTTTGAATATGGTTCTTTCACTAATTTTTTAATTGGAATGAAAGATTGAGTCATCAATTGAAATAAGATTCACAATTGCCTCTTTAATTGATTTGCTTAAATTTTTATTTCCAACAGTAATTGTAACCCCTTTCTTAAAATCACCCTGTAATCCCTTTGGTACGCCTGTTTGAAGATTGTTTTTTAATAATTCTGTCATAAATTTTACAGCTTCATTATGTTTTCTTTTTTCAAGTGCAATAATTTTACCTTCATCATTAATCCACATTAGTTCAGTTTTTGCAATATTTTTTGAAATAAAACTAGTACAATCACTTTCTCTAAAAAAGTCAGGACCACTTTTAGAATAATTTATTGGAATTTTAGTTGATTCTAAAAGGAAAAAAAGACAAGCTTCATTCTGATTATCTGAGTATGTTTTACTACGTAAAACATTGAAACCGCCTAATTGTAATTGAGTTGTAAGCGAAGAAGTTGCTCTCTTAATTTGACCCCAAATTATATCTGGACTACGCATTTTAAAATTAAATTTTATTACAAGGACGTTTTCCCAATTATGTTTTAATAATTTTAATTTCTTTTGATTAAAAAATTGCAACTTAGGTTTATTTTCAAATGCTCGAGATAAAAGAATGAATTTTCCTATATTTTCATTGGAAATTGCAGCAGCTAAATTTCTATTGCTGTCAATTGGATCTATAATCACAATTAACGTCTCAAATACTTTGGATGTCTTTCCAATAATCTGACCTTGTTGAATTTTTGCAATTGATTTAATTACATTTTCAAAATTACCAAAATTTAAAATTAAAACCTCTGATACATATCCACTAAAACCTTGTTTTGCAATTTCTGAACCATAAATTTTATTAGCTTTTAGAAATGTTTTGAGTATTCTTACTTCATTTCTCATTTCAGGAGTAAGTGATTTTTGCATGTATTTTGTATGAAAAGGTGATCTATCTGCAGAACTTTTCCACTCACCTGAACTTACATCATAACATGGAACAACATTTATCTTTGTTTTTTTAATCTTAGCCTCAACATATGGGTGTTCAGAATATCTTACATATGGATTATATTTTTTCATTGATTGAAATCCAACTTTTTTTGAAATCTCTGTAAATTTTTCTTCAGAAACAGTTTTTTTAAATTTAATAAAAATATCAATATCTGCCTCTTCTGATAACCAAGTATCTTTTGCATACGATCCACCAAATTCCAATCCTATAATTTCAGGGTAATTTTTTATTTGATTTTCAACTAAGAAATAAGCTTCATCTGCAGTTTGTTTTTTTGATTTTTTTACATTTTTAGAGATGATTATAGATTTTCTAATTTTAGACAATATTTGTTTCATGACTCTGCTTTTATCTCCATTAAATCAGAATAAATAGGACCTTTTGAACTAAGAACACTTTGTTTAAGCTTAAACACTGTAATCTCCTGTGTTCCAAAATTAACTAATTTGAATTTATTCAACTCTTTTTCAATATCTCCAATCTTGTTTTTAATTCTAAATACTGTGATATGAGGTTTAAACGGCTTATCGACAGTAAATCCTAGTGGAAGCAGTACATTTTCAATTTTTTTTGCTAGATCTATCAATAATTTTTTGCCATTCTCATCAGTTCCAATCCAAATAACCCTTGGAAATTTTAATTTGGGAAATGCACCAACACCCTTGAATTCTATTTCAAATTTTGAGAATCTGATAGAATTTAGTGCAATTATTATTTTCTCTACAGTGTCTTGTGATATTTCACCTAAAAATTGTAATGTAAAATGAATATTGTGTAATTCTACAGGTTTAGCATTAATGTTAATTTCTGATTGAAATTTAGAAATTGAGTTAATTATTTTATCAGAGGTAATTTCAATTGCTACAAAAACTCGCATGATGATTTTCTTAAATGATGTTTTATAATAATTTCCGGTAACTTCATAGACCAGTATCAGAATGAAAAAGCGATCTGATAAAACTAATTGTTTGTTTGACGGGTATGCCTGGAGCGGGTAAATCAACAATAGCTGATGGACTCAAATTAAAAGGATATGATATTATTAATATGGGTAATGTAGTGAGAACAGAAGCTAAAAATAGAAATCTAGAACCAACAGGACTTAATCTTGGTAAATTAATGATTGAGTTACGAGAAAAAAAGGGTCAAGGTGCAATAGCAGAATTAGTAGTACCTCAGATTGAAAATACAAAATCAAAAGTTATAATAATTGATGGTATAAGATCTAATGCTGAAATAGAAGTTTTACGTAAACATGGAACAGTTAAACTTCTAGCAATACATGCATCAACTAATACTAGATTTGGATTTTTAAAACATCGAGGTAGATCAGATGATCCACAAACACAAGAAAATTTTGAAGAAAGAGATAACCGAGAAATAGGAGTTGGTATTAGTAATTCAATTGCTTTATCTGATGAAACAATTTCTAATAATAATTTAACAAAAGATGAATTAATTGATCATTCCTTCAAAATTATTGAAGGTTGGATAAAATGAGAATTCCTAGTATTAGTTGTAAAATTGAAATTACTTCTTTAATAAATCCATCTGAAGATCCAAAAAAAATTGAAACTGCAATTTTAAATATTTTTCCTAATACAAAAATAAAAATTGATAATTATTTCATAGTATCAAACTCAAAGGATCTCAATCTACTTGAAAAGATCTACGATGTTATTCATTCTAATCAATTACAAAAAATCTATCAACGACAACTTGAAAAAAATTTAGAAGATGATTCAACTTGGTTTTATCTCAATAAACAGGCTGCATTAGTAGGTACAATTGCTCTTTGTGAAGAAGCAGATGAATCACCACTAGGACCAATCAAAGTAGTACTAACTTCCTCTAATATTGATGGTATTTTAGATTGGTTAATTCTTCAAAATTAATAAAATTTGATTATTGTTGAATATTTTATTAATTAAAATTTTTATTTATTTAAAAATTGAAACTAATTCCGGGAGTGCAACTACACTAGTATTTCTTACTGATAAATCCATATCATGAGACATCATTGTTTCCTCTGGATTTAATTCTACTAGAAATGCATTATTTTGTTTGGCATAAAGTGGTAATGTATTTGCAGGTGATACCACTAAAGATGTACCTACAATCACCATAACATCGCATTTACTTGCATGAATCATAGCTTCTTTCCATATGTCTTGCGGAAGAGATTCCCCAAACCATACTACATTTGGTCTTAAAATATTTCCACATTTACATAAAGGTGGAATATTTGTAAACTCTGTTAATATTTTATTTTTAAATTTACAAACAGTACATTTTATTTCTATAATACTTCCATGTAATTCTACAACTTTTGTACTTCCAGCTCTTTGATGTAGTCCATCAATATTTTGAGTTAATATGACAACGTTTACAAATTTTTCTAGATCTGCTATTGCCTTATGTCCTAAATTTGGTTTAGCAGAAAAAATATTCTTCCTTCTTTCACTATACCACTCCCAAACTAATTTTGGATCTTCATAAAATGCATCAATTGTAGCTAATTTCATAGCATCATAATTTTTCCATAGGCCATCTTTTCCTCTAAATGTGGGAATTCCACTTTCCTGAGAAATTCCTGCTCCAGTAACAAATACAATTTTTTGAGCCTCTTTTAGCTTTTTTGTGATTGATTCAAACATTTTTTCGTTTATTTTATCTCAATTTCTAAAAAATCTTTTGCTGTAATAACTGACTCATGAATTTGTTTTGCTTCTTCCAAATGTCTAGTTTCATCTTTGTATCTTGCAGAAAAATGTGTTAAGATTAGATTTTTTACTTTAGCATTTTTTCCAAGTGTTGCTGCTTGTTTTGCTGTTGAATGACATGTTTCTTCAGCTTTATCTGCAGTTTCATCTAAAAATGTTGAATCAAATACAAGATAGTCACACCCTTCAAAGAATTTTTCTAATTCTTTTGTAGGCATTGTATCTCCAGAAATTCCAATTTTTTTACCAGGTCTTTTTTTTCCTAATACCTGTTCTGGAAGAATTGTTTTTCCATCAATTTTAATTTCCATTCCATTTTGCAATTGATTCCATAACTTTCCTTCAGGAATTGCTAAGGATTTGGCTTTTTCTAGATCAAATCTGCCTGGCTTATCTTTTTCTACAAAAAGATAGGAGTAAGTGATAACTGAATGATTAGCTTTACAAACATATATTGAATAAATTTTTGAATCAAATATTATTTCATCTTCTATAGTTGTAATAATAACAGGAAATGATAATCCAAAGTTTAGCACTTTGATATTTGCAGCTATGAACTCCTCAATTCCACTAGGTCCATAAATTTCTAAAGTCTCTGTTCTATGTTGCATAGTCATCGTCTGAAGTAATCCTAACAATCCAATACAATGATCACCATGGAGATGGGTGACAAAAATTTTCATTTTTTTATTCCATCCTAAACCTGATTTTAAATATGAAATCTGTGCTGCTTCTCCTGCATCAAACATAAGAATTTCACCGTCTCTTTCTAAGCAAATACATGACAATCCTCTATTTTCAGTAGGCTGTGCAGCCGAAGTTCCTAAAAACACTAGTTTCATTTTATCAAAATTATTCTTGTCAAGCTTTTATGCCTATAGATTTCGTATTTTTTTATTGGATTAATCTTCAATTTTTTTTCAAACCCTTTTTTACACATAATACCTATTTTCTTACGCTTGGGTAAAATTGATACAAATTTCTTTAGTAATTCTTCAGGATTTTCTGATGATTTTGATGCGGTTCCATACGGCAGATCTGTAACAATTCCATTAAATTCATTAATCATCTTTGTTAATTGACTAAAATCAGCCCTAATTATTTTTGAATCGTATTTATTAGCATCTA
>CAZDPM010000034.1:0-13896 GCA_964507355.1 uncultured Nitrosopumilaceae archaeon | reverse complement strand
TTACTACATTGGTTTGATGGAAGCAAAAAACAGCTTCAAAAAGCAATGGATATGGGTTTTTTTGTTTCATATGGACCTGTTATGATTTATGCAAATGATAAACAAGCACTATTGTCTCAAACACTTGAAAACAAAATTCTTGTTGAAACTGACGGTCCTGTTAAATTCTCAAGATGTTTTGAAATGAAATCTGGGCAGATTAGTTTTATTCCTAGTGTTGTACTTTGTGCCTCCAAAGTACTCTGTAAATCATATGATGAAACTGCTTTATTATTAGAAGAAAATACAAAATCCTTCCTTCGAATATAGGTATAAAAAACCCTAATTCAATACACGAGGAGTGGATAGAATTAAGCGTCTCTCTTATGAAGTATTAGATGAGCACAAGCCAAAATTTGGAGAAGATTTTGCTGATAACAAGAAAGTGTTAGATCAAATAGCTATAATTCGTTCTAAAGGACTTAAAAATGAAATTGCTGGTTATATTACTAAATTTATTAAAAAAGAAATTCGTGAGGAAAAAATAAAGCAGTCTCAAATCGAATCGTCTAAAATTGAAAATTATACTTTACAAGAAAAAATTATTGATGATAACGTAACTGAAAAACAAGATATTGAACTTATTTCAGAATCAACGACAAGTGCTGATATACAAGAATAGTTATTTTATATCTAAACAGAAAATTAATCGCATGCATTTTTAATGATACTTATATGATAACAATTAAACTTGTAGGAGGAGCAAAAAAATCATTTTTAACTGATGAATTGAAAATTGATAAATATGATATAACTATTCAAGAACTTCTTGATTTATTATTAAATCTAAAACCTAACAGTACACCTAACTTAGATATTGAAAATATTTTGATAGCAATTAACGGCGTTGATTCTTCTGCTATGGGTGATAAAACCACCAAAATTAAAAACAACGATGTGGTGAGTATTATCCCTATTATTCATGGTGGTTCATCTAAAAGGTTAATTTTCAATATATCTAATAAGTTAATCCATGTTGTTGAAATTAAAGGTCAAGATAACATCACAGTTGGTTTTATTGATAATCTTAGGGAAAAATTTCCTGGAATAAAACTTCAAGCTGTATCCAGTAATTTTATTTTAAATAGATATCATCTAAAAAAGATTATTTCGTTATCTGTTTATTCTGATAAAAATAATATTTTACTTTCAAATAAATTTGAAATGGATATTTTAATGCGTTTTGCCATTTCTTCTCAAATTTCTTCTGCAATTATTTCTACAGGAATAAAACCAAAACAAAACTTTATGCTTATTGCTTTAGGTAATAAAAAAATACTAGATACATTTTATAAAGAGATTGAAGATATGTCAATTGAAATTTTTTCTACAGATAATACATTATTTTTAAAAAAATATTTTAAAATAACTAAAAAACAACTTAATGCAGTTATTTCAAAAAATCCAATTGAAGATATATTGATAGAAAAAGCTGCAATTTTACTCTGATATGCTTCTTTTTATTTTTTCTATACTTAAAATATCAGTTTTTTTGATAATAGCAATTCCTGTTTTATTTCCCATAATTTCTATTAGTATGACTTTATCAGGAAATTCTAATGATACTTTATTTTTTATTTTTTTTGCTATTCTTGAAATTAGTTCTTGACTTGAAATATCTGAATTTCGCTTTTCAATTGATATTCTATATGATTCTTCAGTAAAGATGAATTTAATTAAATCTGTAATTCCATCTTCAATACTTTCAAGCTTTGTTTCTATAGTTTTCTGAATTGGAATTACTCTTAATGAATATCTAATACACCATGGTTCATCAAGTACCATTTCTTTAATTTTTTTTACAACCTCAATTGGATCTAATTTTGTTTCAACCGTCAAAATTCCAGACATGTTTGTAATGGTTATTTTTGGTTCAGAATCTCCGATTTTATCTAAAATGTTTACTATTTCTTGCCTAGTATCTGCTTCTAAATGTCTTGCACATGTAATTATTAAATTCAACGTATTTTTAAAATCTTCTTCGTGTTAAAATCCCTTGTCTATGATTTTTCAATTTATCATCATAAAATTCAATTATTGTGGATTATTCCCTTTTAATATTATTCTATTATTGTGAAAACATCTAATTCAGGGAATTTTCATAGCATTCTTTTGGATTTCTAAACGAAACTGCTCCAAAATTATTTAACTAGTTTCAATTAATTCATTGAATATTCTTTCTTTAATTATTCATTTAGATTTAAAAAAGTTTTTTAATTAACAGAAATTTCTTATCTTAACGATGTCTAATCCATCATCTGAATATGAGAATAACGAATTTGAGGATGATTTTGATGATAATTTAGATGAATTTGAAGAAATAGAAGATTAAATTGTTAACCCAAAATTATCTGCAAAAGTTGTAAATGTATAATACGCTTGAAGAAATTCTCGCCCTGATTGACTGATTTTATATTTATTTGAGCCACTTGTTTCTACCTGTTCTAATAATCCTTGAGATACTAGAGTCTTTAAAATTCTAGAAATTCTAGAATGTGAAACATTAGCTTTTCTAATAAGATAAGTTACCGAGGCACCATCTTCATCTTGGAGGTCATCACGTGTAGTAGCTAATACATCTCCAATAATTTTCATATGGGTTCTGTATTCTGCCATTAGTATCTCTGTATACTTTATTGGCATAATTTCTATGAGAGTAAGCTGATATTTTGCAATATACTAAAAAGATAAAAGAATTTGACAAATTTTGATTTTGTAATTAATTTGAGCCTATCTGTTAATCAATCTAAATCATCAAATTTTATCTTGGTTAGTGGAATTTTACTTACTGGGATAAATAATGCTATTAGACCCACAATTTTGATAGTCATAGAAATTGAATATAATATGGATTCTGGGAAGACGAATGAATACCATCCTAAAAATTCTCCAAGAGCTAACAATGCTAATCCAACAGATACGGATATTGTTCCTTTATTTTTATTTTCAAAATATGATAACATTGTTTCAATTGCACCATAAACTAATAAAATAAATGAAACCGATCTAAAGATGTGTTCTATTTGTACAGATGATACTAGAAATAATGGAAAAATTCCAACTGATCTAAAGTATCTTGACTTTGGAAAAAATGATTTAATGCTATGTGAAAATGCTATAAAGAAATATCCAACTGTTTGAATAACAATTCCTGAAGTTTGAATCCATCTTTCTATGTTTCCTGATTTTATTATAAAATCTTCTGCCATGTATCCTGTCCATATCACAAAAAATCCTGTACTGATTGAAAAAAATGCAATTGTTAATCTAAATAATGTAGGACTTCCTGTATTTCTAAATCCAATTAATGACATTATTCCTATTAAGAATCCTACCAAAAATCCAATTAAATTAAGTATATTTTCTAACAGAAATTCCAATGATAATTAATAATTCATCAATCTAATTATTTTAATCTGCTGAATGATTTTACAATTTATTAATCCCATTCATCTAATGATCCTGCAGTATGACCTTCAGTACTACCTGTGTAGTCTCCTAGAATATCTGAATATGTTGTTTCATTATGTGCAATAAATTTAACATATTCTCCATAACTCATATCTAAATCACAGTTTTCACATTTTACCAAAGAAAAATCCATTGATAATTCTGCATTTTTCTTACATTTTGGACATTTTATTTTCACATCAGATTTTGTATTTATTATTTATTATTACTTTACATTAGTAAAATTTCTAGTACTCATAGTTTTTCATTAATTAATTATGAATTTATCAATAGTACTCACATTTTTAAAATTATATTTAGTATAATATTTTCAATAAAATTTGGTTAAACTTGAATTTAATCAAAGATTATAACTTGAGTATCTATATGTCATTAGACAAAAAATGCTGACACAACAAAAACAGAAAAAATTTACCATGACTACAATTTATTATTGCAGTAATTACTGAAAGTGTAATTGGCGTATATTTTGTTTTAACCCAAACAATACTCTAAAATTCCAACTACACAAGAAAAATCTAATGTGATGGATATACCAAAAAATACATAGTAACTAGTCCTATATTTACATTTGATGGATTACAAGATCCGCTTGATATGAAGCAGCAAGTTTCTACATCTAAGTCTTATCCTGTATAATATCAAATAAAATTTTTCTTTTGATTTTCCTCTTCACGGTTTCCAAATCTACCAATGACAAATGCCTATTCGGACAATCACTCTACACACCATACCATTTTAGTATCTGCACGAAATATAATCTCTGCAGTAACTGATGAAACATGGGATAAGATAAATCATCAACATATACTAAAACAACAATTAAAACTACTATCAAGTAATGATTCTATAAAATTTGATGGTCAGTAATTGATTCGTAATCACTAATATATGTAATCAAATCTAGAAGTCTTCTAGTTGAACAGATTGAAAAAATCAATGCTTCAATGTTTTCAGTATCGCTTCAAATGATATCTGTTGGAGAAATGGAAATACAAATCTATAAGTTTGATTCTAAATTAGATGCAAATATTGCAAAAGAGATAATTTCTTCAGATGGAACAGAAATTGGATTGAGTGTAATTAGATGGATTGACACTTCTCATTTTTACAGTCAAGGCAAAATCATTGTTCAATATATCGGACACAATCCAAAAATGTTGAATTTATTTGATTCGTTCCTAGGCACCAGTTTGCTGGAATGTAATCCATAATTCATTTTTTCTTTTTTAATAACAACTTGATTCATTTTTAAATAGATGAGATTTAGTAAATCTTTTTCAAAAAGCATTATCTGATATTTGGATTATTTTTTATATCTAAAAACATATTTTCATTTAATAAAAGATAAAAGGAGTTATTTTTTGTTAGAGTCTATGAGTCGAACTTGTACAAAATGTAAAAACCCTATACCTGATACTGAACAACTTGACATGGTTTCAGAAAAATACCCTGTTTGTAATAAGTGCTGGGCTGAGTGGAAAGAATACCGTGTAATGGTAATGAATGAAATGAGATTGGATATGTCCATGCCCGATCATAGAAAACTGTTAAAGAAACACGAAAAAATCTTTGCAGGTGTACTTACTCCTGAAGGAGAAATTGTGGATTATACCAATGAAGATAATAGAAAACCTGACAAACCTCCAAGTACTTAAAAATTCAAGTGTTTTTTTGCATTATCTGGTATAATTAACATCAATTTTCTTTTATCTTCTACATGTAGTTCATTGATTATCTTCTTGATTGTTTGTACAAGAATTTTCTTTTCACCTTCCTTTAATGTTAAGAAAATTTCTAATATTCCGTCTAAATTAAATTCAATTAATTTCTGCGGTGATTTGGAAACCTCATTAACATATCCAGAGAATAACTCAGTTCGTTGTTCTTCTGGAAGTGTGATTAGGATTTCTAACCATGTCTTGAATAATTTAGCAAAATTTGGAAAAGGAATTGTAGGTCCAGCTTCTAATGCATTATTTACGATCTCCATTTTTTCTGTATCAGACATTGAAAAAAATTCTACCATTCTTTTTTTCAAAACAGGTATTCTGAGAAAATCTGGAAGATTTGCTAAAATTACTATGATATTTCCTGCATAATTAGGTCCTGCCAACGATCAACTCTGTTTTTAATTGAATATTAAATCATCTGACAACACTTTAGCTTAAATAAACGAAATTTGAGTTTGAGAATATGACTTCTACTGTTGTTGTTGGTGGATTTTTTGGTGATGAAGGTAAGGGGAAGATTATTTCATATTTAGCAATAAAAGACAATCCAAAAATTATCGTTCGAGGTGGAGCAGGTCCAAATGCGGGTCATACAATTAGAGATGGAGATAAAACATACAAAGTTAGAATGTTGCCTAGTGGATTTTTAAATAAAACTGCCAAAGTGATGATTGGTCCTGGCGTTGTTATTAACCCAACTGTTTTATTAAAAGAAATACAGGATTTTGATGCGTCTGGTCGAACATTTATTGATAAACATTGTGGAATAATTGAAGAAAGTCATCTTCTCCGAGATTCTAAAGGAGAATTAAAAGAAAAAATTGGTAGTACTGGTTCTGGTACAGGTCCTGCAAATGCCGATAGAGCAATGAGAATTTTAAAACTTGCAAAAGATATCCCTTCTTTATCTTCATTGATTGTAGATGTTCCTGCCGAAATTAACTCTGTACTTTCTTTGAATCAAAATGTACTGGTTGAAGGAACTCAGGGAACATTTTTATCTTTATGGCATGGTACGTATCCTTTTGTAACTTCAAAAGATGTTACAGCGTCTGGAATCTGTGCTGACGTTGGGCTCGGACCAAAAAAAGTTGATGAAGTAATTGTTGTTTTCAAAGCATACGTTACACGTGTTGGTACGGGACCATTGACCAAAGAACTTACGCTTGCAGAAGCTGAAAGCAAAGGTTGGTCTGAATTTGGAACAGTAACTGGGAGACAGAGACGTGCAGCCGATTTTGATTTTGATTTAGCTAGGCGTGCAATCATGCTTAATAGTGCAACTCAAATTTCTATCACAAAATTAGATGTGCTATTTCCAAATTGTGCAGGCAATACATCTTTTGAAGAACTTTCTAGTGATGCTAAATCATTCATAAAAAATATTGAAGAAAAATTAAGCACGCCTGTAACTATAATTGGAACAGGACCTAATGTCAATGAAATTATTGATAGAAGAAAATAGACTGAAAAATTTTAGGGTAAGTTTAATTTAGTATTGTGCAAAAATTAATCGTGGATAAACTACCTCGTTATATTGAAGTCTCTTCTACGTTAGAGTTTTCTAGACTCGTATGTGCTCTTGAACGTGCACCACGTGTATCATTTCTTCACGAACATAATGGAAAAAAAATTTTATCAGTTCAAATGGATATCTTAAAAGAAAAACCAATAGTGTATTACACACCATTTGAAAATGGCGGTAATTACATCTGTTATGGATTAAAAGGTGGAAAAGAAGAATCTGATATTGTAAATTCTACATCTGATGCAAGTAAATTATATTCTCCAATTGTGAGAATAAAATCGCTTCCAGATGCATTGAAACCTGGAAATGGAACTATAGATAGATATCTGTCAATTGAACTTGAAGATCTATCTAGTCTTGCCAAACTGACATGGGGTTTTGAAGAAATACCATTTCCATTGTTCTTATTTCCGCATTCAAATAAATGGCTAGTTGGAGTTTTTATGAATTTTAATGAAGATGGAGATTCTTATTTTTGTCATGTTGTTCTTGGTTTTGATCCTGGAAAACCATTTTTAAAATTTACCACTAATACTGAATCTGAACCTTTGTTTGTAGATAATCCATCAGAACATGGCTATTCTTACATCAAAATTATAAAACTAAAAGAAACCCATCCATTAGTTGATTATGAGCACCTTCAAAACTAGACTTTCTCAGATCTCAAAAAAGAATGGCAAAATTATTCTTGCTAATGATTATGACTCATCTGTAAATAATTTAACAATAAAAACTATACACAATATCAAAACATTACATCCATATCTATGTGGAATAAAACTAAATTTTCATTTGTTATTACCGTTGAGTTTTAAAGAAATTTCTAAAATTAATAAAACTGCCCATAATTATGGATTGCAAACAATCGCTGACATTAAATTAAATGATATTGGCAATACAAATACAGTTACTACTGAGCATCTTTGGAATTTAGATTTTGATGCAGTAATCGCTAATCCGATAATGGGATTAGATAGTCTAAAAAAATTAGTGAAATCTTCTCATAAGGAAAACAAGGGAGTTATCACATTATGTCATATGAGTGCACCGGAAGCAAAATTATCATATGATATGGAAATCAAGATGAGTAAAAAACAGAAGCTTTATCAATTATTCTTGGATTGGGCAATTGCCTCTAAAGTTGATGGCATTGTAGTCGGTGCAACATTTCCAGAAATTATTAGATACTGTCATAAAAAAGCAGGTACAAAATTAAATATTTTTTCACCTGGTATTGGCATTCAGGGAGGTAGCGCAAAAAATGTGCTTTCTGCAGGTACAGACTATCTTATTATAGGTAGAACTATAATTAATGATAAAAATCCTGTATCTATTTTAAAAGAATTATATCTACAAAGTTTTATCAAGTAATGTTTTTGCTTTAGTTAAAATTGATTTTGCATTTTCAAATGTTGTTTTCTCCATAGCAGTTTCATAATTTACCCAAGTATAATCAAGATGTTCATATGAAATTAAAACTTGCTCTGTTTTTGTTTCTGCCAAGAAAAAAACAACTTTCTTATTAACTAATTCCCCATGATATTGAAAATTATATTTTATCCATTCTTCAAAATCATCTAAAAATATAATGTCTGTAATTCCTGTTTCTTCACGTGTTTCTCGAATTGCTGTTTGATGCATTGTTTCACCTTCTTCCATTTTTCCTTTGACAAAATCCCAATGTCCAGATGGATAATTTAATAATAAAAATAAAATTTTTGAATTTTCTCTTCTAAATAATACTACTCCTGCTGATGTTTCTTCAATCAATTCAATATTCTCCCAATTATTTACCTAATCTTCTCTTTCTTTCTTGAAATGTTCTGATGGCTCTCATCAAATCAATTTTTCTAAACTCAGGCCAAAATATGTCCATAAAGATTAATTCACTATATGCACTTTGCCACATTAAAAATCCACTCAATCTTTTTTCCCCCGATGTTCTTAAAATCATGTCTGGTGATGATTGTGGTAAATGAGATGTGTATAAATTAGATTCAATTTCTTTTTTAGTTATATCATTTACATTAATTGAACCTTCTTTGATCTTTTCAGCAATTTTTTTAACAGCATCTACTAACTCATTTTGTCCTCCATATGCTAATGCAATATTGAGAAAATGATTATCATAATCTTTTGTTGCATCATCTAGTCGTTTTAAAACATCTTTAATTGAATCTGGTAATAATTCTATTCTTCCAATTCCTTTAACTCTCATTTTATTTTTATGTATTCTAGAATCATGGTATAGTTTTTCTAATCTAATACGAATTAACTCATAAAGATGCTTTAATTCTTCATCATTTCGATCTAGATTTTCTGCGGAAAGTGCATACAACGTAATTATCTTTATGTCCAATTCTTCACACCAATCAAGAAGATTTTCTACTGCATCGGCTCCTTTCCAGTGTCCTGTTTTAGGAACAGTCAGATGTCTTTTTGCCCATCTCCTATTTCCATCTAAAATTAAAGCAAGATGATTTGGAATATCTCCGCCCCGTATTTCAGTTTCAAGTCTCTTTGAATAGATTCTATACAATCCCGATAATTGAAATATTGTATCTTTTATTTTGTTAATTTTAAATCACCACTCATAATTGATGAGTCCTAGATGATATCAGTGTTTTTCAGAAATATAATTATTGTAAAGAAATTATTCCTTTTTTAGTCTACGATCATTTCTTGATGTTTATGTTTTCTATATTTTCTAAATAAAATGGTGGCTGATACTAATGTGGCAGCAAGTCCAGCTAGTAATGGTGGTACAAGCGTTATTGATTGAACATCACCATTCATCATAATTATGATAAATTGTGATGTTATGGGGTATAATGCAGCAAGAACTATGATTCGTAAAATATCTGTAATTTGTCTTGGAACACCTCCTATCCAATTACTAAGTAGTATTCCTGTAAATATTGCACCAAAACCCATCCATAAAATTGGTAATGCCCCTTGGATGAATTGACCAATTATTATTTTGTCTGTAACTATTATGAGCATCTCTGTCTCATCTTCTAACAATTTTGGATCAATTGAACTTATTCCAGTTGGAATTGATGATAGGATTAACAAAATACCTGCAACAATTGTAAATATTCTGATAAAACCCATCGGAGTAGGTCTTGTTAAATTTGACCATGCTCTATCTACATCAAATGCTCTAATTAAAAATGAAATACCTAGAATACTAACTAATACTGCAAATATTTCTTCAGTATACCCAAATACGGTTGCAACTCCTCCAATTAACAAAAGTATCCCTGGAACTCCTAAAAAAAACTTAGAGTACTTTGAATCATATGCTAACATTTTTAGATATTTTCCAAAAACTGCATAGGAATATTCTACACTTCTACTAACTTTCATTATCACTCTTTGTACTGAAACAACTGGCAATACATTTTGAATAACTGGAATTACACTTTCATCATCTTCTCCATCTGATACAATTACTGCTCCATTTGCAGAAAATACTTCTAATATTTTTTTTATTTCTTTTAGAATTTTTTCATCAGCTTGAACTCCTCTTTCTTTGACTCCTGCTACAATGACTACTTCGACTTGATATCCTTTACTGATCAGATCTTCATATGTCTTAATTGCAGCAAACATCGAATTTGAATCTGCATCTTCTGGATCTTCTAATGCTAATCTTTGTGCTGCATCAATACAGGCATTTCTTCCAATTACTGGTGTGATAATACCTGCTTTTTCACCTACATCGTCATCTCTATCCACACAAATTACTAGTAATTTGTTTGATGTTGAAGCATTGACATCTTTTTCTATGTCCGATCTCTGAGACATTCTTTTTTCTAACCGTTGAATTGCTTTTTAACGATTTCCAACTTTTATAAATATTATAATTATGTTTTGAGCCTGACTATGGTCTTAGTTCATCTGATTTTTTGATTAATTCCTGAGTTTCTAATCTCAATGATTCTATTTTTTGTAAAGTCTTATCATCAATCTGACCCACTTTTAACATATTTGCTGCGACCTTAGTTTCAATGATATATGCGTTAAATTTTTTCAAAGCCTCCATATAGCTAATATAGCTATTTTGCCATTCTTCTGATGGTTTTGATGTTACAAATTCACTAATTTGGGCTGTAACTTGTGAAGTTGTTACTTCTATTATTGAAATATACTCATCAGGAGAAGTCTTTCCATCTAAAAGATTTTGAAATTCAGTTTCAATAGATTCTTGTAACACTTCGTGAATTTTTTTTACCCCCTCTAGATAATTTTCATAGTCTAAAACCACTAAAGTTGTTGGATTCTCTTGAGGTATTATCCAGAAGAGAAAACTGGCAGCTGTAATGGCAACCAAAATGATTATAGTTATTATAATTCCTTTTTTAGACGCCATATTGTTAATCTAGAATCATGGTGTTTATAACTGGTAAACCTTTTAAAAAATGGTCTAATGTTGAATAAATAGTAAAAAAAATCTAACTGTGTATGATTATTATCATAAATTTTAAAAAAATTACAATATTTCTTAAATTTTTTTATAATACTTGATTATTGATCTACAGGAGCATTTACGCTCATCTAGTCTATAGTTAAATAAGTTTCACAGGCTCTTCCTAAATACCCCACGTGAGACATTTTTTATAATGGTAGAAGCATATTGCGTAAAATGCAGAGCTAAAAGACAAGTAAAGGATCCCAAAGAAACTAAACTAAAAAATGGACGTCCTGCTGTAAAAGGCACTTGTCCAACATGTGGAACTAATGTCTTCCGAATAGGAAAGATGTAGGCCAACAAAATCCACACGATTTCTCTTTTTCAAAAACCAATATAGGGTACAGTATATACAATTTTTCAGTGACTAAATCTAATTATGAAACTTTGCTTAAGAGAATTCAAGACAAATTAGGTGATTCTAAAAAAGAATCTTCTACTAGATTTGAACTTCCTGTTGTCGATGTAATGTGGGAAGGCCAAAAGACATTTCTTCGTAATTTTTCAGAATTTCCTAAAGTACTTCGTAGAGATCCTGATAAAGTTTTACAATACCTTTCTAAAGAATTTGCAGTTCCAGCTGAACGCTTAGGTGATAAGGCTATGTTTGTTGGGAGAAGAGCTCCAGATGATTTTACCCGTCTTTTCCAAATTTATGTTAAAGATTATCTGGAATGTCATACCTGTAAAAGTCCTGATACAAAAATACTAAAAGAAAATAGAATCTCTTTTTTGATTTGTGAAGCTTGTGGTGCTAAATCTACTCTAAAAGGTAAATATGCGTAATGCGATTTTCAGTTAAAGTTACTGAATATCAAAAAAATTTAATGTTAAATATATGCGATGTAGATCTTCTTGGAAAAAGCATATCAGAAAATGAGTTAACTATGAAAATTAGTGAGAGTTACTACGGTAATGAAATAATTGAAATAGAAGAAGCCAAACGATTACTGGAAAATTCAAATATTATTAACATGGTTGGAAAAAACACTGTTTCTCTTTCTTTAGAATTAGGCATTGGTTCTGAAAATGGAGTGAAAAAAATTTCTGGAGTACCTTTTTTGATTATTTTCAAAATGTAATCTTCCTAAATCATAAACCATGAAGTTGTTTTAGTCAACACATAATGTCTTTCTTAAATTCAAATTTGCTAAAGGAAATCTCTTTTATCTAGTGTACGTGATAATATTCATTGTCTGATGATCTAATGTCCGATGACTTACTATATGATGATCTAAGTAGAAAGTTAGAATCAAAAGTTGACCATAAATTATCTTCTAAATCTAAAAGAGGAGGTTTGGATGATGGCTTCAAAAAAGGTAAGGTAATCAATGAAGTCTTAGACAAACCTACTGTAATGACACTTTACAAGATGATCAAAGATCATATTATTGCATATGTTAACGGTCCTGTGAGTGCAGGAAAAGAGTCAGTTCTTTTTTGGGCTATTGATGAAAAAAATAATGATGTTGCATTAAAAATTTACTTGATTAGTGCTTCAAATTTTAAGAAACGTGAACAATACATCACAGGCGATCCAAGATTTTCTAAATTAAAAAGAGGAACAAAAAATCTTATCTATTTATGGGCAAAAAAAGAATATCGAAATTTATCACAATCTTACAAATGTGGAATACCAGTCCCTAAACCTCTTTATTTATCAAATAACGTGTTAGCCTTAGATTTTATTGGCAAACATGGTTCTCCTGCAAAAATTCTACTTGAATCTGAAGTTAATGAAAATGATTATGCGCAATCGATCTCCATAATTACCAAACTATATCAAAAGGCTAAATTGGTTCATGGGGACTATTCTGAATATAATATTTTTAAAACTCCCAAAGGATTGGTTCTTTTTGATCTTGGATCTGCGGTTGATCTTAGGCACCCTAATGCTCAAGAATTTCTTAAAAGAGACATTAATAATATAACAAGATTCTTTTCAAAAAGAGGAATTTCTGTTGAAGATCCAATTAAAATATTTGAGGATATTGTAGGATGAGTTTTGAAAAAATACTACGAATTCCAAATGAACGTATAGCCGTATTAATTGGAAAATCTGGTTCTGTAAAATCTAAGATTGAACAACTATGTCATGTTACATTAGATATTGATGGTGAATCCGGTGAAGTTTTTATCAAGTCTAATGGTGATGTTGAAAGTATTCAACCTTTCAAAGCTATGGAGATCGTTACTGCAATAGGTAGAGGTTTTTCTCCTGACAATGCAATGAATTTACTAAAGGGTGAAAATGCATTACATATAATAGATTTGAGGGAATTTGCAGGGAAATCAAATGCAAATATTGAAAGGATAAAAGGGAGAATTATAGGAGAAGGCGGTAAGGCAAGAAAAAATATGGAAAATTTAACTGGAACTTATATTTCTGTATATGGAAAAACTGTTTCAATAATTGGAGATACTAGTAAACTAAGGTTGGTTGTAGATGCGATATCTTCAATATCAAATGGTAGTATACATGGTGCAGTTTACAACAAATTAGAAGCAGCAAATAGAAAAAGTAAACAAGAAAAAATGCAATTGTGGGAAAATCAAAATGTCTTCTATTAAAGAAAAATTTAATCAAATCTCACCCAGTGAGTTTTTTTATAGAAATAGAGATTTAGCTGGATTTAGTAATCCTACTAGAT
>CAZDPM010000033.1:223-14014 GCA_964507355.1 uncultured Nitrosopumilaceae archaeon | reverse complement strand
GAAAAAATATCATTTGTGATAAACTCAGTTGATATTATATCTGCTGAATCACCATTATCTCAAGATAGTCAAATTCCTGATTGGATTAAGAATAATGCTGGATGGTGGGCAGCTGGACAAATCGATGATAACTCATTTGTACAAGGAATTCAATTCTTGATAAAAGAAGGATTAATGAAAATTCCCATGAGTGAACAGGGTTCAGTTTCTCAAGATAGTCAAATTCCTGATTGGATTAAGAATAATGCTGGATGGTGGGCAGCTGGACAAATCGATGATAACTCATTTGTACAAGGAATTCAATTCTTGATAAAAGAAGGATTGATAAATATACAATATTGATATAAAATCCTCTCAAACAAAATCATTTTTTATAAAATCTATTACATTAGTTCTTTTGGTCTACTTTACCCATAAAACGTATCTCAAAGCTCTTATTTTGGAATATTTCTCTTCTGTGTTATGGAGATAACTGTCGATCAAATGTATCAAATAGAAAATAACGGCCATGCTATGGGTTTTTTAAAAAAATTTATGATGGAAAATGCAGGAGCTGCATCTGTAAGAAGATTAGTTGAAAAATTAGGAAATATCAAATCCAAAAATATTTTAATTTTTGTGGGAATGGGTAATAATGGCGGTGATGGTCTAGTTATGGCAAGACATCTTGCAGGATATGGTTCTATAGTAACAGTGCATCTTTTAGGGTCTCCTGACAAAATCAAAACTGAAGAAAGTTCTTGGAATTGGTCTATTTTAAAAAAAATGTCTTCTGTAAAATTACTTAGCGGTGACAATTTAGATTTTAATTTTACTCCCGATGTAATTGTTGATGCAATATTAGGTACAGGAATATCTGGCGAAATTAGAAACCCATATGCATCTGCAATTAATTACATTAATTGTTCTAACTGCTTCAAGTTTGCAGTTGATGTTCCATCTGGTTTAGATCCTCAAACAGGTAAAACTGCAAATATGTTTGTAAAATCTGATATGACTGTAACATTTCATAAAATGAAACAAGGTATACCTAAAAGAAAAGATTTGACCGGTGAATTATATGTAGAAAAAATAGGAATTCCTCCAGAGGCAGAGCAGGGAGTGTTATGAAAGTCCATCAAATTCAAGTTGGGAATATGCAAAATTTTACTTATGTTGTTGAAGATGAAGAAACAGATGAAGCTATAGTGATTGATCCTTCTTGGGAACTTGAACAAATTGAACAAATCATCAAACGAAATAACTTAAAAATCAAATACATTGTAAACACTCATCATCATTTTGATCATACTTTGGGAAATGAGGGTATGGTGAAATTAACAAACGCAAAAATAATTCAGCATGAAAAATCAGAATTAAAACACGATATTATTGTAAAGGATGGTGATGTAATTGAATTTGGGAATTCAAAGCTGTCTGTTTTACATACGCCTGGTCATTCAAAAGACAGTATATGTTTAATTGGAGATGGACTTTTTTTTTCAGGTGATACTCTTTTTGTAGGAAATTGTGGACGCATAGATTTACCTGGAGGTAGTGCAAAAGAATTGTATCATAGTCTTTTTGATGTTCTTTATTCGTTAGATGACGATCTAATTCTTTATTGTGGGCATAATTATGGACATTCTTTAACATCTACACTCGGAAAGGAAAAATTGACCAATTTTGTCATGCAAAAACGAACTGAACAAGAATTTATTGATATGATGAGACAATGAGCTATTTAGATGATTTTGAATTTTTCGGTAATGTAAATAAAGCCAATGATTTTATTGATGAACTTAAATCTGGAGATTTTTTATTCTCACTTGTAATATCTTATACTGCAACTTGTGAGATATGTGGTATAACATTTGCTGGTGCTGATAAAGATTCTATAAAATTTACTCCTCCTGCAGATGCTGAATATCTTTACTATGGTTATTGTAAAACAATTGATAAAATTCCAATGACTCCTGATGGTAAACCTACTCCTGCATTACTAACTAAAACTGCATTAGAATCCTGTAGTATACCGCATATGGTAATTAATGCTGGAAGTAAGATTTCTCCTCAACTACCTTTCATACAAACTGGTTTATTGCATGGACAAAATATTTTGGTTGAATCTGCAATGAGTAATTCCCAAGTATCTCAGGCAGTAGATTATGGTAGAATGGTAGGAAGAACTCTTGCCTCCATGACTGACTGTTTGGTTATTGGGGAAAGTATTCCTGGTGGTACTACCACTGCTCTTGCAGTCTTACGTGGATTAGGATTCAAAGCTAAAGTAAGTTCTAGCATTCCAAACAATCCGATAGAACTAAAAAATCAAATTGTAAACACTGCATTAGGAAGAATAACTTCTGATGATCCTTACGATATAGTATCTAAGGTGGGTGATCCCATGATTGCTTTTATCACTGGTATGCTGAGCTCAGCATCTGAAATCACTAAAGTAATGTTAGCAGGTGGTACACAAATGACTGCTGTATTGGCATTTGCATCTAAAATTGGATTTAATGAACAAAATACTGCTATTGGAACTACTTCTTACATCACTGATGATGAAAGCGCTAATTTTAAACCGCTTGTTTTAGAAATTGCTGATATACCCGTAATAGCTGTAAATCCCGGACTTGAAAATTCTAAGTTTTCTGGATTAAACGCATTCTCGCAGGGATTTGCAAAAGAGGGTGTTGGTGCAGGTGGTAGTGTTATTGCATCTATGATCAAAACTGGAAATAATTCGACTGATTTTCTAACATTAGCTGAAAAAGAATATTATCGACTTTTTACTTCACTGTGACTGATTTAGCTAAAGTTTCTTAGATAACACTGCTATTTACTAGTTTTTTATAATTATTTAGTTGAAGAACTTTCTACCTTTTCTTTAGATTCTTCTTTTACTGCATCAATGTCTGAACTAACTTCTGGAATTACCTCTGATTTTTTAGTACTTTCTAACATGCTAGGAATGTTTGATTCTGGTGAAAAGTGAATATTCTTTTCCTCTTCAAGTGTTACAATATATGATGGAATGTCTACTTTTCTATCTCCAATCATAATGTGTCCATGAATTACTGCTTGTCTTGCTTGATAAGGTGTTTTAAATCCAAATTTTCTTGATACTAGTGTTTGTAATCTGCGTGAAAGTAGATCGTTGACTTGTAGATTCAATACATCATCTAATGTTGATTCATTACTAACTAGCCCAATTCTTGATAATGATTTCATCAAAATTGGCTCTTTTTCTAACCTGATCTCTTGTCTTAATGCAAGTAATGATCTTGCTTGGTGTCTAACCCGAGATAACTCTGTATGTGCTTTCCATAATTCTCTTTTTGATCTTAATCCAAATGTTCCAAGAGTTTTTAATTCATCCATTTTTAATTCATAATTCAGTGGTCTTTTTGGTTTTCGCCACATACGTCTTGGATATTTAGGATCTCCCATTCAATTCACCTATTTCTTTTTCTCCGTAGGAGATACTTTCTTTTCTTCAGTTGGTTTAGCTGCTGCAGGTGTTGCTACTGCAGCTGTAGGTGTTGCTACTGCAGCTGTAGGTGCTGCTTTACCAGCTTTTGCAACTCCTACTGCTCCACCTTTTCTGCCCGTAGTTCTTGTACATTGTCCTCTAACTTTTAATCCATACATGTGACGGTAACCTCTCCAACTATTTGTGATTCTTTCTCTTTCAATATCATTTCTTAATGTAAAAGGAATATCTGATGTTAATAGATGCATATTTACTCCCGTTTCAATATCTTTTCTCCTGTTAAGAAACCATACAGGAAAATTTCCTGCTGCTGGATTGGTGATTAATTTTTCAATTGACTCTACATTGGATTCAGATAGAAAACCAATGTTCGTATTAGTATTAATTTTTAAAGTATCTAAAATTGCAGTAGCGAAATTATATCCTATTCCTTTAATCTGGGTTAATCCGACAATGGCTTTTTTAGCTCCTGGAATGTCGTTCCCTACAATCCTAACAATGTGTCTATATTCTTGAGTACTCAAGTATTCAAAAATTCTTAGTTTCCCCGATAAAAACCATGCTAGGCGTCAATTCTATGTATTTTAATTTGGAACTAGAGCAATTTCTGATCTGTATCTATTATTCCCTATTTTAGCCACGATCTGGAAAATTGAGATAAAGTTCTAATTTACCTAAAGTCTGAATCTTCAGTCCAATCATTGCCATGTACATTCCATTGATTACATTTACAGCACTTTTTTACTCCTCTCTGTGCATCTATTTCAATACAGAAACAATGTTCTCCTTTTCCAGAGGTGTCCTTAAGACATAACTTTTGCATTATTTGCAATTGTTTTTTTTACTAATTATCTTATTGGTGTATTTTCATCTAAATTTCCAATTAGACAAGTTATAAATTCACATGAATATCTAGGAATAAAATGGATGATACATTTAATCGAGAAAAAATAGTTGATTGCATGTTTGATCCTATAACATCATCTATTCTATCTGAATTAGAAGATGGAGAAAAAGAGTGTTCTTTCTTGGCAGAAAAATCATCTATTTCTGAAAGTGAGGTTTTTGAAAGACTTTCTTACTTAATTGAACATGGGTTTATTTTTAAAAATTCCAATAATGGAAAATCTATCTTTTCTGCAAATACTGAAAAATTAACTCAAATCGTAGAAAATAGTGATACCTTTAATGCAACAATTGAAGGATTAGAAAAAATGGATAGTTATCTTAACTAAAAGATTTTTTACGATTTTTAATTGCGTAAATTGGAACTATTACCATCCCAATTAGACCAATTATTAGAACGTATAAAGAAATAAAACCTAATGATTTCTTTCCTGCGTCTGGTTCTGGTCCTATAACGCCAAATATTTTGACTTCTTTTTCATTTGTATTTTCAATAACTAATTTGTATGTTCCCGATGTAATAATTTTAAACTGTCCTTCAAAGTCATCTTCATTGATTGATTGGGATTCTATTTCAATATCTAATGGATCTAATATTTTTACTCGAACTCCTTTAGAATCAATTATTTGAATGGCATAAATTCCAATTTGCGTTTCTTTATTATCCAACTCAACTGGAATTGTCAAACTTTCTCCGACTTTGATTTGTCCTTCCCCCTTGATCAAATCCTCAAAGATTACTTGATTTCCATAAAATGATAAAACTACTCCTGCGCATATTATTCCACCTACGATTACAAAAAGAGTGCCTATTTTTTGCATATTCTGACTATTGTATTCTTTAGTTTAAACCTAATTTTTTAATAAAACTACATACATCTCAAAATCAAAAATTAGATTGGGCTAACTTATTTAGCCTAGGCTAACTTTTAAATAAACAAACCATGTATTGTGATTATATTTGAAACTTAATCGATCAACTATAATGTTGATGCTAACTGCAGTTATTGGTATCTCGACAATTATTGTTTTTACATCATTTACTGAAGCTCAATTAGAACAAAAAACATTTGTCACTCATTCTGGTCAAGTAATTAGAACCATTGGTGACGTATTAGATCCTGTTTATACTATATCGACCGTTGAATTTGATCCAGATGTATTTCTAAGAAATTTTGAATATGGCCGAATTTCAGAATCCAAAACAGGTCAAACAATTAGAGAATACACGATTATAGCTGAAGATGATAAACTTCAAGAAATTTCTCCCGGAGTTTTTTATAATGTTTGGACGTTTAATGGAACAGTTCCCGGCCCAACAATTCGTGCAACTGAGGGTGATTTAGTTCGGATTCTTTTTATTAATAATGGTGCCAAATCTCACACCATGCATTTTCATGGAATTCATCAAGCTGAAATGGATGGTGTTTTTGAAATTGTTGGAGGTAAAGGAGGACAATTTATTTATGAATTTGAGGCAGGACCTGTAGGTGTTCATCCCTATCACTGTCATGTGATGCCTTTAGAAGAACACATTGTTCATGGATTGTATGGTGTTTTCATTGTTGATCCTAAAGAGTCTAGGTCACCAGCTGATGAAATGGTAATGGTCTTAAATGGATTTGATACTGATTTTGATACTGAAAATAATTTTTATGCTGCAAACACCATTCCTTTTTACTATCAACACCATCCTATCCAAATTAACACTGGTGAATTAATCAGAATTTATGTTGTTAATATGGTAGAATTTGATCCAATCAATAATTTTCATCTTCATGGAAATTTGTATCAATATTATCCAACTGGAACCAATCTTGTACCTTCATTTTACACTGACATGATAACCCTGTCTCAAACTGAGCGTGGAATAATGGAATTTCAGTATGCCTTTCCTGGAAAATACCTGTTCCATGCACATAAAGTTGAATTTTCTGAAAAAGGATGGGTGGGCTTGTTTCTAGTAAAAGACAACTCTACATCTTCCGAGGTTACATATGGCAACTAACGAAAAAACATCTAAAGTTAGAGTGATTGCCAGTGGGGTGATTCCTTTTGTTTTTGTAATTTTAATGATGGCATATATTTTTGGTCCAGGGGCTGATTTACTTGATTTTGGAGTATCTCTTCCGGAATTAACTATTGAAAAAATTAATTTTGAAAAATCTGAAATTCATGTAACTGTTAGAAACATAGGTCATATGCCTATTAGTATTGTAATGGCTGATGTAAATGATAGAATTCAACCTGCTGCAATCGAACCTGACAAATTTTTAGAAAGATATGAAACTGCGTTGGTTAGAATTCCCTTTGAGTGGAATACGGCTGAGCCTTATGTTATTGGTTTAACCACTGATGATGGAACACGATTTGAAAGAACGATTGAAGCTGCAGCACTAGCATTAAAACCCAATCTTGAATTCATGACATTCTTTGCTGTCATTGGGACTTATGTTGGAATCATCCCTGTTATGATTGGGTTACTTTGGTTGCCTTTTATTAAAAAAATTAGTAAAAACAAATATCATTTCTTTTTAGCTTTAACTGCAGGTCTATTACTTTTTCTGGGAATAGATTCAATTGAAGAAGCATTTGATGTGTCTTTTGAAAATCTAAATAGTAGTTTTAATATAGTTTTATTAATTGTAACGACTGTTGTTTTATCTTTTCTTGGTTTGTATTATGCTTCTGAAAAATTAACAGGAAAAGCAGATTCACTAAAGATTTCAAAACCTGTAGCGATTGGTTTAATGATTGCAATAGGAATTGGATTACATAATTTTGGTGAAGGTCTTGCAATAGGTGCTGCAGTTGGTTTGGGCTCAATCGCGTTTAGTACTTTTTTGATTGTAGGCTTTGCTCTTCATAATACCACTGAGGGTTTAGCTATTGCAGCCCCCATGTCTCGTGGAAAACTAATGATAGGGAAATTGATAATACTTGGAATTATTGCAGGTTCTCCAGTTATTTTTGGCGCATGGATAGGGGGGTTCTTTTTCTCTCCTCTACATTCTGTAATTTTTCTTTCTATTGGAGCAGGTGCAATTTTTCAGGTAATTATAATTATTCTAAAATGGATTAGAGAGGAAGGAGACAAAAATCTATCAAGTGCTGCAGTCGTATCTGGATTTGCGTTAGGTATGCTGATTATGTATCTTACAAGTGTATTGATATAATTAAATTGGTTCTGGATGTATTGTAATTACCGCATTTTTAATCTGAGATCTTATGACATGTTCTATTTCTGATGTCATATCGTGAACTTTTTCAATAGATAATTCTTTGTCAAATGAACAATCAATATCAATTTTAAGAATATTTTCAAAATTTAAAGAAACTATCCGTCCTATTTTTTTAATTACTGTATATTGTTCTAAAATCTCTCTTATTTTTTCTTCTGTAATTTTATCTTCAACGTTTAAATTTTTTGGAACTGTAAGGAATGGTTCAAGATGAATAGTTACATGCACAATTTCAGGTATGTTTTCTTGAATTTTTTTTTCTATTGCTTCTGATATCTTATGTGCTGAATCAAGATTAATTTCACTATCTACCATGACATGCAGATTTGAGTACGTCTTTCCTTTAGTCTTGTGAGAAATGATATTGTGAACTTCTTTGACACCGTCTACACTTTTTGCTATATCGTTAATCTTTGTATTTAGAGGTACATTTTTCCAATTTGGTTCAAAATGAATTGTGGTTGCCGCATTAGGTAATTTCTTTTTGATATTATTTTCAACTATATTGCTAATTTCATGCGCTTTATCAAAACTTGTATCTCCTCTTAGTGCTATTGTGACATCTGTAAATATCACATCTCCCGACTTTCTCATTAAAATTGCTCCTGCTTCTACCACTCCTTCTGTATTCACGACAATTTCTTTTACTTTTTTTACAAGTTCTGGTGATATGATGTCTGTTAAATCTAATGCAGTTCTATGAATTAATTTTAAACTAAGAATTACCAAAACAACTCCTAGAATTAATGCTGCAATAAAGTCTCCATTATAGAATCCATATGTAACTAACACAATTCCTGCTATTGCAATTATTGTTGAGCCAAGATCCATAAATGCGTGATAAAAATCAGCTTTGAGAGTAACACCTCCAATTTTTTTAATTGATCTTCGCAGCAGAATTATTCGGAAAATATCTATTCCAATTGTGTACAGTCCTCCAATAATTGCAAACATTCCTGGTAATGTATCATGTACTGGATTCTGTAATCTGTGAATTGATTCATAAATGAAAAATATTGCTATTAGAAAAATTGCAATTCCACCAATAAGTCCACCAAGCGATTCAATTTTTCCATGACCATAGGTATGTTCTTCATCTGGGGGTTTTATTGCAAGTCTAGCTGCTAAAAGTAGTATTACTGTAACGACACTATCTAGTAACGCATGAATGCTATCTGTAACTAGACCAAGACTATTAGAAATTAAACCAAAAACTAACTCCACTACAAATGCAGAAAAAATGGCTATAAGTGAAATTTGTAAAACTTTTGTTTTTTGAAGTAACATCTCTGTCTCTTTTGGTAATTTTCTCACATATTACAAGTATTCTAAATGCAATTCATGCGACAAGATTATTTGTGATGATTAACATTTTTCTTTATGATAAGTAGAAAATATGTAATTTTACTTGGCATTTTTTCATCTATACTGTTAACCCCAATTATAAGTGTCGAGGCTACTCATAATCCTAATCTATTTGTTTCAGCTGAGAACTCTCAATTTAACAATCGATTTTCTGGCTCTATGGTAGTTGAAGTTGTAATCCGTGATCCCAATCTTCATGATACTGATCAAGGAAAAGGCGAACCTGATGTCACACTAAACGGCAAATCATTACGAATGATTCAAGCAACTGATGGTAATTGGTATGCATATTTTGCAAATGTCGATAAGGCCAAAATAGCTGATGCTACTCAATCTGCAACCTCTGGCAAAGGTTTAGACTTTGGTGTATTTTGTAGTCGTAATACACACTCCCCAGTTTTTGGAATCTCTCTTTCTGAAACTGACGGCTTTGCAGTTCCGGGAAATAATGGCATATATGGTTTTACAAATGGTATTGCTTCATTTAATCAGTGCACTGGAACACCAACAACCTCTACTAATCTCAATAACGTTGTAAGACGTGCACCGTCAATTAACACTAATCCTAATATTCCATCTGGTCAGATTGGACTTGACTCTGATGCATGGCCTTTAATTCAACTATTTTCTTTTAGTAATGTACAAATTCAATACAATGCTGGTGGAAATCCACAAAGTGTTTCTTTAGAATACGATGAAAGTGCAAACATTTCTCTAAAACTTGATAGATCATTATATCCTCAGAATTCACAAGTTTTTCTAACTGTAAATGATTTTCAATTAAATCAAGATCCGACAGATGAAGATTCGTGGACGTTTAATGTCGCTTCTCCATTTGCAACTTTTTATCAAGCTTATGATAACTCAGGCTCTAGCTCTGCAAATGCTACTCCCGGATTAGTAAATTTGAATTCCAATCTTTCTAATTTGGGTTTTAAAGATAATGGAAAACTTTCAATTGGTTTGGGAAGTATAATGCAATTAACATCAAATAATAAACAACCTAGTACTTTTGTTGATGATGCTGTCCTTGGAAATCAATTTTCACAAATTGTTACTTTGGTAGAAAATGGTCCTAATTCTGGAATATTTGATAGTGGTGATGATGGTGATGTATCTACAATTAGAATTATTGCTAATGCCCCGAGAGGTCAAACTGGACAAATAGAATATAATCAAAAATCCACTTCTGTTCTTACTGGTTTTTCAACATCTTCTATTTCAATAAACAAATCTACCCTTACTGTTGGTGAAGGTATTGCACTATCTCCGGGCAAAAAATTTCCTGTAACCTTAATAGATTCTGATCAAAATATTAACTCAGAAAGTAGAGACCATTTAGATATCTTTAGAGATACCTCTCTTGTGCCTACACTAAAGATTGGAAATCCGATTACTCTTGGAAATGCAAATGATGTACAGTTTCATTCTTCAGCTACTGCATTAAATGCTGGTGATACATCCAATTCATCAGTACATGATAAAAATTCTGCAAGATTGTTTATTGATACCTCAAATGTTGCGATTCCTACTTTTAAACAACTATCATTGAATCTAGGTATTTCGGCATCAACATTACAATCTCTTTTCATAGATTCATCTATCTCAAACAACGATGGGACTAACTGGATAAATTATGATCTTAGATCCTTTGAGAATGATCTTGGAATCACTGATTTTACTGATACGTCAATCACTTTATCTTTTGGAACTTTAGGTTCTTTACCAATTACTATGGTTGATTCTGGTGATTTGTCTTCATCTCATGGGCTAATTCAATTGGATGATGCTGATATTCAGCAACTATCTAGTAGAAGTGGAACTGTATATCTTGTCATAAATTTTGATTCAAGCAATAACACTCCTATCGCTGGAAGTATTTCTACAGAAAAAAATCAACAACCAATAGTTTTTGATTTCTTTTCCTTTGGATTGTCTAATAACAATGACATTAATAATGCAATTTACAGATTTGAATTAGAAGAAACAAGTGATAACTCTTCAAAATTTGTTGGTACTCTTGAATATGCCGTAGCTAATCAACTCAATATTTTAGATCCTACTTTTATTAAAACACTAAGCCCAATAGATAACGAAATAAAATTTATTGTAACTAATAGATTAATTGATGAAAAAGGAATTACTGTCTCCTATTCTGATTTAGATAAGGTTGGAGTAATAACAACGACTTCTACTAAATCTGATATTTCTACTCGCTCTGGTACTATTTCTTCTGGTTCAGGTACATACAGATTTGGTCAATCTGTGACAATAACCCTCAAAGATTCAGATCTAAATTTGAAAAGTGATGTTATCGATATCTATCTAGTAAACAATGATCCAAATTCTCCAAATGTAGATACTGTTGGCAACTCGGGAAATATTTTGCTGGAAATTTTACTAAAAGATATTCGATACAAACGATGTGTTGTAAATGGAGTTGAGTATGGGGGACTTGCTTCTACAGGTTTTACATTAGTTGAGACTGGACCTAGTACTGGTGTATTTGAGGGAACATTCCGGATACCATCACAAATTTGTGATAAATCTGGAACAAAACTTATTTCTACAGCAGGAGGTAGTCTTGATGCAAAATATTATGACTCTAGAGACGCATCAGGAAATTCAAACATATTCCATTTGTTAACTAAATCAACTACACAATTTTCAACTTCACCACAATTAAGTACTGATAAAATTATTATTCCATCATCTGGTTCTTCTGAAGAAATAATTTTATCTGGCAGTATTGGCAATCATAAAAAAGGAATTCCATTAAATATATCATTAATCCGTCCAGATGGAATAGTTCAAAACTTTGCTGCAGTTCTAACTGATAGTGGAAGTTATCGTGCAGCATTTTCAATCAATCAAAATTCTTTATCAGGTGTTTATAAAATTCAATTATCTCATAATAGTGTTAGTGTTGGAATGGTTTCATTTACTGCTTCACATAATGTTTCATGGATTAAAAATAATGTAAAACAATGGACTTCTAATTCTGAAATTACTGATGGCTTAAAACAAATGGTCCGAGACAAAATAATCAAGTCTCCAAAAGAATATTCAATATCTGAAAGAATAGTTCCTGATTGGATTAAAAATAATGCTAGATGGTGGTATGAAGGACAAATATCTGATGATGACTTTATAAAATCACTTCAATACTTGGTCAATAAGGGTATAATTCGAGTATAATCAGGTCAATTTTTCTTTCATTGAATACATAAATACCCTCATGTCTGAGTCAAAATGAAAATGAATTTAGTGGGTTTCCTTGTATTATTGTCAATTTCTCTATTATCCTATGGGCTTTTTGGAAATGTATATGCTCAGAGTGCAGAATGTGGGGATAATCAAATAGAACAAAATGGTATTTGTAAAGATATTACATGCGGCCCTAATCAAATATGGCAAAATAATGAATGTCAAGATGTCGTTGTAGGCCCAAAAAATAATCTTAACTTAAAAACTGATCAGACTCTTTATGGACAAGGTGGTCGAGTTATTATTAGCGGTTTAATTAACAATATAGAAAATTTAGGTTCTGGTGATGTTTCAATTATTGTTAGGGCTCCAGATAACAATATTGTTACAATAGCCCAAGTCCATCCTAACACTGATGGTTCTTTTCAAACAACTGTTAAAGCCGATGGCCCTCAATTCAAAGCTCCAGGTGACTACAAAGTTTTTGCTAATTTTTCTGGGTTAAAATCTGAAATTAAATTCAAATTTACTGGAGGTGATGGTGGTGTTGTCTCTGGTGGTGAAACTCCAATAACATGTCCAACAGGTCAAAACTTGGTTAATGGAAAATGTATTGTTACTCCAATAACATGTCCAACAGGTCAAAACTTGGTTAATGGAAAATGTGTTGATAAAGAACCCGCCGAACCAATAAAATGTCCTCCTGGTGAAGAATTGATGAATGGAAAATGTATTGTTCCAGAACCGGTAGTAGAAAAACCAGTTGTTTGTGGTAAAGGAACTGAAATGGTAAATGGTATTTGTCAAGTAATTAAAGAAGATAAAAAACCTGGTGGTGCATGTTTAATCGCAACTGCAGCATATGGAACTGAGTTAGCTCCGCAAGTACAATTCCTCAGAGAAATTAGAGATAACACTGTAATGAGTACTTCGTCTGGAATGGCATTTATGAGCGGATTTAACCAAATCTATTATTCCTTCTCACCAACAATTGCTGATCTAGAAAGAGAACATCCAATGTTCCAAGAAGCAGTAAGAGCATTTATCACACCAATGATATCTACTCTATCAATTATGACATTAGCTGAAGATGGTTCTGATGTTCAAGTGTTAGGATTGGGAATTTCTGTTATTGCCTTGAACTTGGGAATGTACATTGCAGCACCAACAGTAATTGGTTTCAAAGTTCACAAACATTTGAAATCTAAGAAGTAATCTATAATTTTTTCATAATATCTATCTCTAATTCAAAGAAACGATAAAACGTTCTCAATGTTTTTTATATAGGAAATCTGACCCATGTTAGAAAGGTCAAGAAGATTGAAAATTAATATAATTTTATTTAGTTTTATTTTGCTTTTTATTTTATTACCAAATAATGTCTTTGGGCAAACTACTGATTCTGATGGTGATGGTTATGCCACTGATGGCACTGGTCTTGGACTTGATTGTAATGATAATAATGCTTCAATAAATCCAGGCGCAACAGAGATTCCAAATAATGGAATAGATGAGGATTGTTCTGGTTCTGATTTGATTACTGATTCTGATGGTGATGGTTATGCCACTGATGGCACTGGTCTTGGACTTGAT
>CAZDPM010000033.1:0-123 GCA_964507355.1 uncultured Nitrosopumilaceae archaeon | reverse complement strand
AATAGATGAGGATTGTTCTGGTTCTGATTTGATTACTGATTCTGATGGTGATGGTATCTCAAATTCTTTAGATCAATGTCCAACACAAGCTGAGACAGTTAATGGGTATGATGATCTTGACGG
>CAZDPM010000032.1:0-14125 GCA_964507355.1 uncultured Nitrosopumilaceae archaeon | reverse complement strand
TAAATAACTTTTTGTTCCATTGAAATGATAAATAATGACAAAAAGTCATGATCGTGTGCAATCGCATACGATGGAACTACCTAGGCTCATTGAGATAGGAGAGAGAAACATAGGTGATTTTGGAAGGTTTGTAAATTCACTCAATAAATCAAAAAGAATTTCGTTAATCAGTGGAACAAATGTAACTAAGATTATACAGAAAAAAATTGAAAATTCTCTAAAATCTAATAAAATAAAATTTGTTTGGCATATGTCTGGCAATAATACAATTACATCCATAAATACGATCCAAAAAGATGTGAAAAAAGATCAGAGTGATTTGATTGTAGGTATTGGGGGAGGTCGTTCAGTAGATACTGCTAAAATGATTGCATACTGCCTTGACAAACATTTTGTAAGCGTACCAACAGCTGCATCACATGATGGAATGGCAAGCCCATTTGTTTCAATTGCAGGTAATAAACCTCACTCCATTATTGCATCTGCTCCACTAGGAGTCTTTGTAGATATTGATATTATACGTAAAGCACCTCCAAAACTTTTGGCAAGTGGGTGTGGGGATCTTGTTGCAAATATCATAGCAGTTAAAGATTGGCAGTTAGGACATGAAAAAACAGGCGAGTATTACGGAAGATATTCAGCAGATTTAGCACTAATGAGTGCAAAGATAGTTATGGAAAATTCCAGTTATTATGCTAAAAATGGACTGGATGTAAGAATAATTGTTGAAGCTTTGATTAGTGCAGGAGTTGCATCATGTATTGCAGGTAGTAGTAGACCATGTTCAGGAGCAGAGCATCTTTTTTCTCATGCTTTAGATAAGATTGCACCTGGAAGAGGACTTCATGGAGAAAAATGTGGTATTGGTTCTATTATGATGGCCAAATTACAAGGTCAGGATTGGAAAAAAATTGTGAAAACGTTGAAAGATGTTGGTGCACCTACATCGGCTAAGCAAGTTGGTTTAAAATCAGAAGAAATTGTTACTGCTCTTATGATTGCACAAGAACTAAGACCTGAGAGATATACTATTTTAAAAGAAATTGAAATGACTGAGAAAAAGGCATTGAATCTTGCAAAAGTTACTAATGTAATTTGATTTAAGCTGTTTTTTGTTAGGGTGTTTTTTCTTCTTTGGTTTCATCTTTCTTTGTCTGAGTTTGTTTGTTTAGATGGGTTTCAATAAAGTTGATTTTCTCTAAAGATGGAACAAATTTAAAAATATCTAATTGTATGAAGTGTTTCATTATTTGAAGCCCGTCTGCTCGTAGTATTTCTTCAGGAACTGTAATGTTTACTTCTTTATCTTTTAATTCAAATGTAATTTTTGAATCTTCTAATGGTAGTCTATTTTTTAGAATTCCATCGACTTTATCATTTGGAGATTCAAGTGTCTTTACTACATTAACATCATAAAGAATTGTTTTACCTGCGTATCTATGATTATAATCGATTTGGACTCTTCCTGAACCAATATATCTTATAATTCCTCTTTTATTGTCAACTTCAATTGTATCACCTACAGAAACTTTTTCCGCATCTTCACCAAGTTTTCTAATTGGAATCATTCTAACTTTACCAGAGTCACGTTCACCAAACCCCTTGTCAGGTGTAACTTCAATTGTTAGTTTATCTCCAACTGATGTTTTAGATAATGCTTCATCTAATCCTTTAAGAACAGGATAAGATACTTCACCAATTGAAACAAGTTTTGGTTGATATTTTACATTAGATTCATGAATTGAATGTTTTTTTGCATCTTCTTCAATAGTGGTATCAAAAACCTCTGCATTGTCTTTAACCTTAGCAGTATAATCTATTAGTATCAATGAACCTTTAGCGAAAGTCAATGTGATCGGTCTCGAATTTCCTTATATTAAGTTAACATGGATTAGAGAGCTTTTAGTTTTTCTTCTGCTGTTTTGAGACCTACTTGGGCATCTGCATCATAACCCATCATAGCTAATGTTGATGAAATTGCAGATATTGTTCTCATTACATGATATTTGTTAACTTCGCCCATACATCCTACTCTGAAGACTTTGCCCTTGAGATTTCCAAATCCCCCAGCTACTAACACTCTGAATTTTTCAGCTAGTGTATCTCTAAAAATTTTATCTTCTAGGCCATCTAAGTAATTTAATGCAATAATAGATATTGAACGATCTTCTTTTTTTGCAAATGGTGTAAGACCAATTGCACTTAAACCAGAATATAGTGCATCAGAACATATCTTATGTCGATTAAATACATGTTCAAGTCCTTCTTCTAACATAATGGTTAATGCTTCTCTATATGCATAAAGTAAAGGTAGTGCTGGAGTAAATGGAGTATGTTTTGATTCCTCGTAATATTTGAAATATCTTGCCAAATTGAAATACATTGTAGGTGGTGGATTGGCAATCATGTATTTTTTGGCTTTAGGACTGATAGATATTGGAGAAATTCCAGGAGGCGCAGCGATTGCTTTTTGTGCGCCAGTCATACATACATCAATATTCCATTTATCAACTGGAAGATTAACTCCTCCAAGTATAGAAACAGAATCTACAACATACATGGCATCATTACGTGATGTTAAATCAGATATTCTGTCTAGATAATTCACCATTGTTCCAGTAGATGTTTCATTGTGAACAACATAGAATGCTTTGACATCTTTATTATTATCAAATGCTTCTTTTATTTTATCAAAAGTTGCATTTTCTCCGGGAGGAGTTTGAAGTTTGATTACATGAGCTCCCTGAGCTTCAATTAGTTCTGCAAGTCTACCACTAAATTCCCCATTAACCGGAATTATGATTTTATCACCTTTTTTTACAATATTAATTACACTTGCTTCTACTGCTCCAGTTCCTGATGCAGAGAGTGCAACTATGTCATTTTTTGTTTGAAAAACTTGTTGTGTTTTTTCAACTACATCAGTGTATAATTCAACAAAATCATCACTTCTGTGATTAATAATTGGAGCAAGCATTGCTCTCATAACTCTATCAGGTACATTTGTAGGACCAGGAAGCATTGATAAATATTCCAATTTTATATCTCCAACGTAGCTTTCTAATGAGGTTTATTTATAATTAGAGATTTTTCAATCGTTGTTTACCACTTATTGTATTCAAAAAATGTTTAGTTCCTTCAGGAACAAGATCCTCCCATTTTTGATCGGATATTATCATATTTCGAATATGTGTTCCAGAGAGAATGTCTCTTTTGACAAATGGAATTGATAGTACTGTAACATTGCGTTTTGAATAAAGATGTCTAGTTAATTCATCATTAGTGAAAATAATATCAAATTTTGGGACTATTGTATTGATAAGTTCAATCCATTTAATGTGATTATCCAGATCGGGAATAAAATAGATTTGAATTCTTTGTTTCATAGAATCATTAATTGAGGTCAGAATCATTTCTTTTCGTTCTTCAGCAGAAAAAGGATTGTTTTTTTGTATGGGTTTATTGGAGCTGCCTAATCCTATCCATAATTTATCAACTTTAGATAATGCAAAATGTAAAGCATCTAAATGACCTAAGTGAAATGGTTGAAACCTTCCTATCAGTAATCCATCCATACAAAATGGTTAGATAATTTCTTTTTAAAAAACTATCATAAAGTGCTATGTAAGAGAAAAACACATGGAATTTCTAAAAATTAATGGTGAATTTGGTGAGGGCGGAGGACAAATAATTCGTACTGCTATTACATTATCATGTATTACTAAACGATCAATAATAATAGAAAATATTAGAAAAAATAGAAAAATTCCAGGATTAAGACCACAACATCTAACAGCAATTAAAATCCTACAAAAAATCTGCAATGCAGATGTAGAAGGAGCTAAAATAGGATCAACAAATTTAAAATTCATTCCAGGAAATGTCAAAAATTGTAATCTAACAGAAGATGTAGGAACCGCTGGAAGTATATCTCTTATACTACAAGTATTAATTCCAGTAGCTGCAATATGTCAAAAGAAATTAAATTTAACAATCAAGGGAGGTACAGATACTCTCTGGAGTCCTACAATTGATTATAGTCAATATGTTTTGAGAGAAGCATACTCAAGAATGGGAATAAAATTTTCAATGAAAGTAATCAAACGAGGTTATTATCCTAAAGGTGGTGGAGAAATAAATTTGGAAGTTTTACCATCCAAAGTAAAACCCATTACACTAAATCAAAGAAAAACAAAAAATGTAAAATTATTTTATTCATTTTCTAATTTACCAAATGAATTAATTAAAAAGAATGTAGAAAATATTGAAAAGAGGTTAACTAAAAGAAAATTTGTTGTTCATGTTCAAATAAATGAAGAAATTGCTATTGATTCAGGGGCATCATTGTTGATTTGTAGTATAGATGATGAATCAATAATTGGGATTGATTCAATTTTTGATAAAAAAACAGAACAATTTAATTTAGAACTGGAAAGTTTTATGGAAAATAATCTTGGTGTTGATGAACGACTAGCTGACATGCTTGTTTTACCAGCATGTCTTACTAATGAAATAACAGTTTTTAGAGTTAAAAACATTTCAAAGCATTTAGAGACAAATTTGTTTGTGGCTTCAAAAATCACTGGTTGTAAATATGGAGTAGGCAAACTAAGTGATGGCTTTGAGGTTAGGATAGAAGGTGTTTCATACACCAGCATCAAGTAATGATGCAAAAAACAGGATTGCTACAGATAAGACTACAGTAATTTCACCAAGAATGATAATTTTTTTTCGTAATTTTTGAATTTGTTGTGGAGACATTTGTTTTGACATTATTTTTTCTTCTATATCTTTTCTAATTACTCTAACATGAACGATATATGTAATAATTAATGCTACGACTAAAATTATTTTTATTATAAGAAAATTACCATAGCTTGTTGCCATTAACAAATCAGGTTTGCTCAAAAGTACATGTGAATTGTATAAACCAGTACCTATTAGAATAATTAATGATGGAACAGCAATTTTATTGAATCGTTTACCAACTTTAATCATTATTTGTAATCTTTCTTCAACAGAACCATACATTGTTTTAAGAAGAGGTGAAAAAACAATTCCAATAAAAAGAGAGCCTCCTACCCAGATTGCAGCTGCAAGAAGATGAATCCACATAATTATTGCTTGTTCTAATGGAGTCACATTGTTTCATATTTCAAATCAAATATTATGTATTTGGATCTTGACAACCTTTTTTAGTTGTTCATAATGTGATATCATTGAATTGGGATTACAAAGTAAAATGATAGTATATGCTTCAATAGCAGGATTATTTGGATTGATGGGAGTAATTGTATGGTATGCCAGTCTTGATAATTCACAATTAGAACAAGTTGAAATTCAATTACTAAATGTGGAAGTAAAAGATGTTAATACAATTGAAGATTCTGCAAAATTAGAAATTGTATTTCTTGTAAAAAATCCAAGTGAAAAAACTTTTACTGTTTCTATTATTGGATACCAGCTTTATGCAGATGGTCAGTTATTAGGTTCTGGTCAATACTCCACTGAAGATATTGCAATGCCTGGTAGAGCAGTGTTTTATCCAGATTCAGAGATTCCTTTGAAAAATACTTTCGTTTTAATAAAGTCTGAACTTAATGCAGAAATATATCAAGCAGTTTTGGATGACAAAATCAATAGTTTTAGTGCTGAAGGAATTATAACTACAGAAACATCTTGGAGCTTGATAGAAAAAGAGTTCAAGACTTCAACTTAAGTTAAAAAGTGGGCCGAGTGAGATTCGAACTCACGATCACTGCCATGTCGGGGCAGTATCCTAACCGGCTAGACTACCGGCCCATTGAAGTAAAAGATTAGGTGCAGGCATTATTAACGTTTAACAAAAGAAAGGATTGAATAAAAAGAAGAAAAGAGGTTTAGGGTTGACAGAATATTTTACAGATGAGGAAAAAAAAGGCCTCTATAAGGCAATTTATTCAAGAAGAGATGTTAGATCACACTTCACATCACGAAATATTGAAGACGATGTCTTAGCTAGAATTCTAAATGCTGCACATCATGCACCATCTGTTGGTTTTTCTCAACCATGGAATTTTATTTTGATAAAAGAAATCATTACAAAAAAGAAGATTAAAGATTCTTTTGAGGAAGAAAAAAACCACTCATCAAAATTAATTGAAGAACCAAAAAGATCAAAATATCTTTCATTTAAACTCGAAGGAATTTTAGAATCTCCTATCAATCTCTGTGTAACATACGATCCTTCAAAATTTGGCCCATTTGTAATTGGCAGAACAAGTATCCCAGAAGCAGGGCTATACAGTGTATGTTGTGCTGTTCAAAATTTATGGCTTGCTGCAAGAACTGAGGGAGTTGGACTCGGTTGGGTAAGTATTCTTTCAAATGATACGCTTAAGGAAGTTTTGGAACTACCAGAACATGTTGTTCCAATAGCATATCTCTGTTTAGGATATGTAGATGAATTTGCACAAAAACCAGATCTTGAAACTGCAGGATGGCTTCCAAGGTTAGATCTAAAAGATGTAGTGTATTTTGAGAAATGGCAAGATACTAAAAATATAGAATGGAAACAAATCCAAGAAATGATCAAAACTAATCTTAATTACGCTTAAATAATTACAAATGTTTTTTTTGCTGGGCTTGTGGCGCAGAGTCATTTAAGACGCGAAGCTTGGATAGCGCAGTAGCCTCCTAAGTTACAGGTCGAGGGATCGAAGCCCTCCAAGCCCGTTTTTTAAAAAATTGTTATTGCAATTTAAATACATAGATAGATGATCAGAGTTGTGAAAGCTGTAATAATTTCAGGAAATCCTAGAAAAAATGTAAATACTCAAGTAATAATGAAATAGGTTTTTGAATATACAAAGACAAAATTTATCAATCTTTCAGATGAAGAAATTGAATGTTATAGAGAATATGATGAACAAACAAAAAATGTAGCTAAAGACATTATGAATACAGATGTTTTGTTAATTAGTTCTACAATTTATAATTCATTTTTTAGTTTAGTGTTAAAAAATCTGTTTGAATATATCAATTACAAAAAAACTGAATGCATAGCAGATATAGTAAGTTTAGCAGTAAGTAATATTGGATTCATTGATGTACAGATACTCATCACTCAATTATATCATATTTCAGAGTAATTGCCGATCCTAAAGCGATATTTTCCACCATAGAATCAATAGCAGAAAACACTATCTTAAAGGAAGAAAACAAAAAAGATTAAGAGATTTGGTAGATAATACTTTGAAAATGGCCTTTAAATTACGTCAAGATTGGGATGTAAGTATACAACTTTGAAAATTTTAACAGTGTAATCACCATCAAATATTTTCATAATTTTTCCATTATTGGAATCAAGTACTCTAAATTTGTATTCATATGAACCATCTTCATTTACTACAGTTTGTGCAAAATGTACTGCACCAACACCATTTCCTGGAATAATTTCATCATTGTCAAATATCTGAATAATTACTGGATGGCCAGCAACATGATTTGCAATTTTTCCTTCAACAAACCCCCAAGGGAGTTTATTATTTTCAGAAATATGCATTTGAATAGTTGTTTTTTCAAGTCCAATAGAATTGTTAATTGGAATAAGTTCTGTTTGTGCATTAATTTGTTCAGCAAATGAATTTGTATTTGTAATAACAGTAGTTAATAATATCGATGCAATAATACTTGCAAATATAATATTTTTAGACATAACCGTAATTATATCATTTAGTTTAAAAGATTTATTCCGACTCATCAAAGGTAAAAATTAAAGAGTCAAATATTAACATGGCGTAGAAATGATACTAGATATGGAGATAGATCCAACTGAATTATGCTCATGTAAATGTCATTATGGCGGTGCTGTGAGCTGCCCAAGTTGTAAAAACAATCACGGCATAGTATGTTGCCATTGTAACGATTAGTTCTGTTTATTTTTTTGTTTTATTTTTAGATGCTAACATCTTAAGATTGGCAAGTTCTGTTTTTAATGATTCAATCTGAACTAAAGTCTGTAAATTTGAAATTTCTTGATTTAATCTTTCAATTTCACTATCTTTTAGTTTTACACTTTCTTTAAGTTTATTTAATTCCCCAGATAATTCATTTTGTGCTACTTTGATTTCAGTAGGGCTAACTTGTTTTCCATCTGATGTGTAAATTTGAGTTATTTGTGAATCATTCAAGCTTTTTTTTTCATTAGAACTAGCATGAGATTCATACTTGTGTACGTAATCAGCACTCTTTTGAGAAATCCAACAAGTAAAAGTAAGGAACCAAGTAATCGGTACAGCAAAAAGGAATATTGAATTTATTATATTTTGGCCAAAATTCTCTAAGAAATAAGGCCACAATCCTGTAAGTACCGCCGCAAAGACTCCAGTAACCACCGTTGCTAAATGGTTTCCAAGGTACCCCATGATTTATTTGAAAAATTCATTGTTTATAACAGTAATGCTAAAAGTCAATATTAAGTAAAAAGAAAAAAAGATTCTAGTTTATTCCTCTTCATTTGATGTTTTAGGCATATCTGATTGTAAGATCTGGATTTTTTGCAGTAATTCAGTTCTCAAATCTCTTGCGACCCTTCTTACTGTAGGTCTAGGGACACCAAGTTCATCTACAACTTTGGTATAGATATCTTGCTTGTCAGTTACACCTTTGTCAAGATAAGAATTAATTGCTTCTTTAATGATCGTGCTTTGGTTTGTACGATTCAACGAATTCTAAATTTTAGTTGTTCTATATAAGACTATAACTTTTTGCAATGATTTAATTTTTAATTTAAGTATTAATATCGGCAAAAATTTTTCGTTCAAAAATATTTAGCAATTATTAAATAATTATTGTATTAACGAAAAACGTACAGTTTGTTATGAATTTTGTAAAAAAATAACCGACTATAAAAATTTTAATTTACTTGATACAAAAAGACTCTTATGATAATACTGTTGATACGTCTCATTGAGTACAGTAATTATTGAAACCAATTTAGGAACAATTGTATTTAAATTACTTCCTGAATTGGCTCCAGAGACTGTTAGAAGTTTTGAGAAATTAGCAAAAGATGGATTCTATGATGGTACACTATTTCATAGAGTTATTCCTGGATTTATGATTCAGGGCGGTGATCCAAACACAAAGAGTCGGAATAAGAGTACTTGGGGAACAGGTGGACCAGGTTATACAATTAAGGCTGAATTTAGTTCAAGATCACATCATCGTGGTATTGTTTCTATGGCTAGAGCCCAAGATCCAAACAGTGCAGGTTCACAATTTTTCATTGTTACAACAGACAGCACATTTCTAGATAGGCAATATACAGTCTTTGGAGAAGTAATAGAAGGGATGGATATTGCAGATAAAATTGTAAAATTACAAAGAGATAGTAATGATTGTCCTCTCCAAGAAGCAAAAATGATTCACGTTAAAGTGGAATAGATGAAAATAAGAAAAGTTGGTTTTTTCATAATACTGTTATTCATAATAATAATTCCTACAGTTTATGCCCAAGTATCTATTGGTGAGGAAGCAAAACAAAAAACAGTTGATGTTATAATTAATGAATCAAATCAAATTCATGTAAAACATGTAGTTATTGCGTCAAATTCACCTAAACAGATTCAATTGATCGGTGGAACTATAGATAATCTTAAAGTTACTGATGTTGAAGGAAACGAAAAACAGTTTGGAACTATTGGAGACGACGAGGGCATTATTATTTTTCCATCACAAAAAAATATAGTTGTAGAATATGATCTTGATGATGTGTTATTTCTAAAAGATAATGTTTGGACATTAGATTTGCGGTATCTTCAAACAACTAATTTCATGTTTCCAAAAGAAGTGGAGCTAGTTTTTGTAAATAACAAACCAGTTCATTTGGGTGCGAAAAATGGAATTGCATGTCATGGTTGTCAAATGACTTTAGAGTATTCCGTTAATGAACCAAAAACATTAAAAAACATAAAATATGATAATAAAGAATTTTTAATAGAAATAAGAACATTTGCTGAAATAAGTGAGTTTAATTTTAATCAGTTAACTAAAGGTATTAGTTTTCATGTTAATGGAGAAGATCAATTTGTCACGGTAATAGTTCCTCTAAAAATATTACCAAAATCATATAATGTATTTGTAGACAATGAAAAAATCCAATATCATGGATATGTCAATAATGGAACACATGTATGGATTAACATGAGACCAGATGTTTCAGGCAACGTAGCAATAATAGATACAGAGAGTCCTAACACCCAAGACATATCTACTTTATCAAGTGTAAATCAGAATATCTTTATTTTAGTTGGAGTTTTAGCAATAATTGGAGTTGGTGTTACCATAATTATTATTAAAAAAAAATTATCCAAAACTTCAAAAACAATTGAAGATGGCAATACAGAAAATATCTAGTAACTTTAGATTATTTTTATAATATTACTAAGAATTATTCTCCGCCGGAACCACAAGAACAAAAACCATATTCATCAATTCTAACATTACATATTACACATTTTTCGCCATAATCTACTTCCCATGGCTCTTTTCCATATAACTTAAAATGATCATCGATCTCAAGTGGGATTTCTCGTTTCTTTCCCAACGATTTGTATATGTAAAACAACTATACATAGATTATTGGAGATTAAACAATGAAAATTGAATGTGGATGTCACTGTATCAAATGCAAAAGCATGAATCTTGAATCAAATAGAGTTGGACAAATTGAAAAAGATGGGTATTTTGATATGCATCACACATGTAATCAATGTAACACCCATTTTGATCATTTAGAAGGAGAGATTTTTGATAAGTGTGAAAAGTGTCAGTATAAAATTAGTTAGATACTAGAGTATTTTCTACAAAATAATGAGCTCTATTTTCTTTTGAATTTTTTTGAATTTCTCTATTAGATGCCATTTTTGCTAACGCTTTTGATACATCTAAAGGACTAGCACTCCAACCATATTCTCTTAGTTGTTGAACGGTTGCTGTTACAGTTCTAGGAGAATCAAAGAATTTGCTTGTTTCCAATATTCTTAATTTTGCTTTAATTTCATGAGGGGTAATTGGTTTTGGATCATTAAATTCTGGCTCAAAAGCTTCTGCATCATCCAAATATTCGAGACCAAATCTATTAGACGGTATTGATTCATTTGGCTTTGTATTTACTTCATTGGAACTTTCATAGACGATCTTTGCTTGATTTGCATGTATGTGACTTGATATATTTTCAATAATTTCACCTAAAGTTTGATTATCAACATAGAAATCTCTAGACTCAACCTCAATTTCACTCTCACCAAGTTTGAGTTTTATCCTAGCCATCATCCATAAATCGTAAGGTTTTGATTTATTCTGCTAGCTCTAATCAGCTTCAAGATTAGATCAAAACTTTTACACATAGAAATGGGATTTTTTTCCTAATGAGTTAAAAAGCGAACTTTAGATAATCGGTATATGAGTCCTAAAAGGAAGAAGATAATCATAATAGTGGTTATAGCATTAAGCCTTTTTGGATTATCTCAGTATGTGTTAGCCTCACAAATAGGCATTACAATTACACATAGTGATCTTCTTGAAGAGAATGAAAGAGGAACAACCCATAATGTTGAACTAGAATTTAAAAATCCATCATTATTGTATTTGACTGCAGGTAAAACAGAGTTTTTTGTAGTAGCAAATGAGGAAATGATAGGAAGGGGGGATTTAGATTCATTTGTGCTTCCAGCATTAGGAAGTAGTTCTGTAAGTGGCACATACATAAGAGATTCTAATGTAAATGCTGAAGAAGATTCATTAGTAAAGATAAGCGGGGTCATAAAATACGATGTAATTTTTACTTCTATAGATGTGCCTTTTGTATATTATCCAACACCTGATCAAGCAAGAGAATTTATAAGTTAAAATTTAATTTTTTTAAAGAATGTTAACCGTTTTTGGATCAACTGCGTTAGATACCATTAGAACACCAAAAAAAACTCTAAAAGATGTTTTAGGTGGTGCTGCTACATTTGCAGCTATATCAGCAAGTAATTTTGTAGATACTGGATTAATAGCGGTAGTAGGAAAAGATTTTCCTGATAAATACCATAAAATTTTAGCAAAATACCTTGATTTACGAGGACTGACCATTAAAGACGGTAAAACATTTCGTTATGATGGAAGTTATGATAAAACACTTAGTTCAAGGGAAACTTTGAAGACTGAGCTAAATGTATTAGCAGATTTCAAGGCAACAGTTCCCAAAGAATATAAAAAATCACAATTTGTGTATTTAGCAAATAATGATCCTGATCAAAATTTAATGTTAATTAAAGAATTTGATAAAATAAAATTTTCAATGTGCGATACTATTGAATTTTGGATTTCTACAAAACGTGAATCAGTAATTAAAATGATCAAATCTGTAGATGCTGTGGTCATTAATGATGAAGAAGCTAAATTGTTAACAAAAGAATTCAATCTTATAAAATGTGCAAAAAAGATGATGGAATGGGGTGCAAAATACGTAATTATTAAAAAAGGAGAGCATGGCTCAATGATGTTTTTTGATGATGTGGTATTTCCATCTGCAGGATTTTCATTGGAAGATGTAGTAGATCCTACGGGTGCAGGTGATTCGTTTGCTGGTGCCATGATAGGATATCTATCTAGCAAAAATTCAGTCAAGTTATCAGATATTAAAAAAGCTGTTGTATATGGAAATGTTTTAGGTTCATTTGCTGTCGAAAAATATGGATTAGACGGATTACTTCAGATTAAAAAAACCGATATCATAAAACGAGTTAAACTCTATGAGAAAATGATTCGTTTCTAAAAAGATTTAAGTTCAATAATTTCTGCAAATGAGTTGTATACTCTAAGATATGTCTGAAAAAATTGAAGATCGTTTAGAAACTATATTCAAATTACAAAAAGGGCTATCAGAAATGATGAAATTGGACAGATACCCGAGAGATTCTGAAGGAAGAATTTCTGCATTATCTACAGCAATAATACATGAAGCAGTAGAACTACAAAGAACTACGAATTGGAAATGGTGGAAAACGCCAATTCCATTTAATGTATTAGAAGCAAGAGAAGAATTAATTGATATTTGGCATTTTGTGGTTCAGGCATCACTAGAGCTAAATTTGACTCCAGAGGATATTCTTGAAGAATATAAAAAGAAAAACGAAATTAATAGAGAAAGACAGAGAAACGGATACTAGTTTACATATTTTTTAATTGTTTCAAAATTTGTTTCATTAATTATATTTACTAGATTGACTTTATTTTGGAAATAATTTATTTCAGATTTTGTTGAGGTAAGAAAAGGATCTGGACTAATTGAGTTAACTATTCTTCCATGATCATCAATTCCGTTTTCATATAATTTAAACAAAGAATGACCTGCTTTATGACCCCAGACTTCTTTACCACAGACTATAACCGTTTTTATTTTTTTATTTTGATTAAGATATTTGATTATAGAATCAATTCCTTTGTTTTCAGAAAGCAATCTTCCAGCAATAGAAAATTGATTCAAAAGTTCAGAATTTGAAATTTTTTTAAGTAAATCTATGCTTGAAAGTGTACAAATTGCTATGGAGGAGTCAGGATTTCCTAGGTATGATTCTTCTGGAATTGGCAGTATAATCTTGCATAATTCTCCAATTACATTACCAATACTATTCATTGACCATATCACGAAGTGTTTTTGCAATAAATTCAATATTTGTGCTAGTAACTTTAGGATGTATTGGAAGAGATAAAGTATGAGAAGAAGCCCATTCTGTAATAGGAAGTTTAATTTTTTGTTGATAAAATGGTGTTTTGTGAACTGGAATTGGGTAATAAGAAGCTGCACATATTCCTTTTTCATTAAGTTTTTTCAAAATTTTGTCTCGTTTTGAAGTTGCTATTGTATAAAGATACCAATTCACATTTTCATTGTTTCGTTGATGTGGTAAAATAATATTCAAATCAGAAATAAGTTTTGATAATAGACTTGCATTTTTTTGTCTGGCCTTAAGAAATTTAGGAAGTTTTTTCATTTGTATTGTTGCAATGGCAGCACTTATTTCTGGTAATCTAAGATTTAATCCAAATATTTTAGTATCATATCCATGAACCATTCCATGATTTCTAATCATCA
>CAZDPM010000031.1:0-14130 GCA_964507355.1 uncultured Nitrosopumilaceae archaeon | reverse complement strand
TATCCATGATAAAATCATATGATCAATTTGTTCACATTGCAATGAATTCATTTGCTCAAACTTGGGCAAAATTCAATGAAATTAATAATTGCAAATCCTAGAAAACTTGTTAAATAACAGTTACTGACTTTATTTATGATTCCAAAAATACTTGCATTTGCAGGAAGCACACGTGCTGATTCATTTAACAAAAAACTAGTCAAAATAGCAGCTGTTGGAGCAAAAGAAGCAGGTGTAGAGGTAACAATAATTGATATTCGTGATTTTCCAATGCCACTTTATGATGAGGATTTAGAAAAAAAAGATGGATTACCATCCAGTACACGTAAACTAAAAGATCTAATGCTTGCTCATCAGGGATTTCTTATTTCATCTCCAGAGTATAACAGTTCAATTTCTGGCGTTCTCAAAAATATAATTGATTGGACATCAAGACAGGATGATGAGTATCCTATATCATGTTTTAAAGATAAAGTTGCAGGATTGATGAGTGCTTCACCAGGTAGATTAGGAGGACTGCGAGGGTTAGTTCATGTTCGTGCAATTCTTGAAAATATGGGGGTAATTGCAATTCCCACTCAAGTTGCAGTATCCAATGCTCACGAAACTTTCAATTCAGATGGAACCATGAAAGATCAAAAACAAGAGCAACAAGTAAAAAAGATAGGCACTAGTCTAGCTCAAATATTATTGAAACTAAATAATTAAAATTATGTCTGCCTACATCTATGTTATTACTCAAAATCACAGTAGAGTCCATGGGTCTTTTAGTTAAACCAAGTTTTTTTGTTAATCTGTCAAATCTTCAAACCATAATGTCTTTTTCAAGTCATTGTATAAAAAAAGGATTCAGAGAGAAGAGACAAGAAATTGGAAACTAGTAAAAAATGGATATTTTTTGTGTTACCATCAAGCATAACAGCTGAAGGGCTACACATAGTCATACCTCTGTATGTACTTTTTCTTGGGGGCAATGTAGTTGATGTCGGTATTGTTGTAGGACTTCATTATGCATTATCTGCAATTGGAGCAGTTTTTTGGGGAAGGATTATTGACAAATATCAAATAAAGAGAACAATTTTAATTACTTGTTTTTCAGCTATAACAATTTGCAGTATTGGTTTATTTTTTACCAATGATTTGAATTTGGTTTTTGTAATTTCATCTGTTGCAGGGTTTTTTATCATTGGAAAAAGCCCAGTAACACAAGTGCTGGTAATGGAGTCAGTGCCAAACAATCAATGGAGTAAATTATTTACCCAAATTTCAATCATAACCAGTTTTGGAAGTCTGGCTGCATTTTTAGCGGGTTCAATATGGGACCTGTTTTTTGATCTTAGGCCATATTTTCTTTTTTGTGCAATTATGAGTTCTGCTGCAACAGTTCTAAGCATTAAAGTAGGTAGCAAAAGCACCATCGAAAGACACACGGTAGTGCATTCAATACATGGAATTAGACATATTTTTAATCATAACAGATTAAATTTTCAATTAATATTTACTAAAATTCCCCATCCACATGATTTCAAGCCGATCATATCAATTTTTCAAAGAAAAATGTCTCATGAGATAGGGATACTTTTTCTTACAAATTTTCTATTTTATTTTGGTAGTAATATTTTCTTTACAGCATTCATACCATTTTTAAAAAAATTCAATTTTACAAATTCTGAGGTCTTCCTAGTTTACATGGTTCAGACAATTGTACTACTCGTAATATTTTTCTTTGTTCCACGTTTGATTTCAAAAATAACAGAAGAACGTGCAGCACAGATAGCGTACTTACCAAGAATTTTAGGAGTAATCATAGCTGCATTGTTAATTCCAAGTATGATGGGGACCAGTTCTTTACTCACAGCGATAATTTCAACAAGTTTGATGGTTTCTGCATTTTCAATTTTTAGCGTTTCAAATTCAATAATTCTTTTTAAAGCAATTCCTAAAGGTTTTGAAGGAAGATATTTGGGAGTTAATAGTTTCATGGTAGGAGTAGGAATATTTTCAGGTGCATTAACTGCAGGTTTTGTTTCAAATGCATTAAGCTATTCAACAGCATTTATCATTGCAATTTCTATACTATTATTTTCACTTGTAATGTTTAGAATTTATTTAAAACATAGATTGTCTCATAGAACTATTTAATAGTGATTTAAATTTTCATAAAAAAAGTCAAATATCAAGTAAAATTTTGATAAAAAATGTGATAATCTAAAATCTTGGCATAATGCTGAGCTTTGATTTTGCTGATACTGCAATTATCGATATGATTGCTACAGTTAGAATCATAGCTGCAATTGTACCAAATTCTGGCACAACAACTCCATTATCTATTTCAATTTTTATAGATTGTTTATGTTCTGATGAAAGACCCTGATTTGCAGTAATAGTGTAAAAACCATTTTCTTTCCAGAGAGGACCACCGGATTTTAGCTCGGCAGTAAATTTACCATCAGCATCAGGAGTAATCTGTGCAATTGAAATCAAATTTCCTTGAGGTGAGGTTACGACAAATGTGATATCAGTTATAGAACTAGTAGTACTACCTTTTACAATAATTTTATCACTGCCAAATTCAGTATCAGCAGATAGAGTAATAACACTTGGCTTAGTAGAAATTATTTCAGAATCTGAGGATTTTACTGGGATGCCTTTAGGTGGAATTGTTGAACCAATTACCATAAATTGTATTTCTGCAGTTTTTGTGGTATCAGGATGACTTGCAATTATAGTATAAGTGCCATCCTTAAAACTTGGAAGTGTTGGATGAAACAATCTTTTGAATATGCCATCCTTATCAAATGATAATTGTGGTGCATAAACAATTTCTCCATCAGGAGAAACAACTGTCAAAGTGACGGGTTTGAAGATAGCAACGCCGGTAATTTTTCCAGTAACCAACACAGAATCCAAAGAGTGGATTTCGGATTGTGTAGTACTCAACTCGATCATAGGTTCTGCAAAAGCAGAGATCGGAATAGACATGGCAATTAAAACAAGCAACGCGGTCTTGAGCACTTTATTTATTGTAAACTGTTTCTATATTAATTATCCTATACAAATCAATCAAGATCATCTAGGTAATGAATCAAAAAAGACATAACCAAAAGTTCAGCCATATGAAATTAATTCCTTTTCTTCCAACATAGAATGAATCTGGTAAATTGCATGAAATGCGTGTTTAAAGGATTTACCCCGTACAAATTAATTTGCCAGATGCAAATAACAACATCACAGTTTTTGGATTAAGTTGTCTATGAATTAAACCAGAAAATTGATCCGGTTCACACATACTTCGTGGAAGAGTCCTAGCTGCATCTTCAATGAGAATTTTACCACCAAGATTCACAGTAGTTACTACATTTTGGATTAAAATATTGGCATCATTTTTAATTTTGATGCTTTTGGAACGTAATTGTTTTATTACATTATTTATTGTGGTGTAAGCATATTTTTCAGATTTTGCGCCAGTACATACCATATTACCAGTCCTAAAAATTAATGTCGTAGTCTTTGGTGAATCTATCTTAAAGACTGCCCCAGAAAATTGTTGTGGGTTATAACTAGAATTAGGAAATTTTCTTTTAATTTCATGCAAATTTAATTTTTGGTTAATGTTTAGTGACAACTACATTATCAATACAAACAAGTGATGTAGTAAATGCCAGAATCTAATCTCCAATTTGATTAAAAGGATGATTTGTTATATCATGGTGTATGGCAGCATGTTGTTCTTGTTTGAATGTAAGGTCACATCTATAGCATTTCCAAGATTTCATACTAGTAATAGTAGAATTTTGAATATAACAACTACGTAGAAATCATTCACAGAAATGAGCAGAACATGCTAAATACAAGATCTAGACACTGATTATTCCCAAATTAGACAATTCACTACCAATACCATACCCAATTAATGCAACTCCAGTACCAAGTCCAGCCATTTCCAAACCTCCAATTAGTTTACTAGTATTTGCCATTCTAGACTTAATCACACCGACAGTAAAAGATGTAGAAACACTGATTCCTATTGCAACAAAAAGTGCATCCAATCCAGAAAGAAAAAAGAATGGCAGTATGGGCAACATTCCGCCAACTAAAAAAGAAACAAACATTCGAAGTGCACTCTTTATAGGACTACCTGCAATTTCTAAATTCAAATTCAGTTCTTCTGTGAGCATGGTATCAAGCCATACTTTCTTATCAGAAGTTATTTTATCAACAATCATTTCAAGGTCTTTTCCTGAAAAACCTTTTGCAATATAGATATCTTCTATTTCTTTTCTTTCATCGTCTGGTTTATGTTCAATTTCCCATTTTTCACGTTCAATCTCAGAGGTTAATAGTTGCCTTTGGGTTTTCACTGCAAGATAATTTTGAACTGCCATTGCTTTTGCACCAGTAAACATTCCAACTAGAGCAGCAAGAATTATGATATTAGCTGAAACATCGGCGCCACCAACTCCAGCTGCAATCCCTAATGAAGTATTTATCCCATCACCAAAACCAAAAACAAAATCGCGCATTGCACTGGATTCCTTCAGGTGTGGTTCCAGATGTCGTGGTTCAGTTATATCTTGCAACGTATATGTTTCTAAATATCACCTTAATGGAGTTTTTGATGGTAACGCTAAAATTATCAATTTAGTTTTGTAAAAAATTTAATTGAAAACAGTAATTACTTGATTCATTAATGATTTTGTCGGAATTACAATGCTCTCATTTTGTTCATTTGTCACAATAACATGAAGTAAATGTGATGCAGTAACAGTTCCAGTGACTTCACCAATTTTGACTTTTTGTCCGACTTTAAGAATAGAACGTTGAGTTGAGGCACCCAATATCGATGCCGGGATCAAATCTTTTAATGCAAATCCTAAACCTATTGCAATTGAGACACCTATAGCAATTGCAATGCTCCATGCAAATGCAGACACGAGGATTGGAATAATAGATTCTCCAACACCTAGTTGTGTGAAAGCTATTGCAAAGATAATCGCGTAAATAACTGCCTTGATTACAGATATTATAATTCTGGGACTACCAATATGATGATCTAGCAATTGATGTTCAACCCATTTGCTTACAAAGTTAACAACGATAGAACCTATGAGAAGTATTAATACAAATGCAAGAAGGTTAGGAACCCAGAGCCATAAATTTGTAAGGGCAGATGAAAGTTGTTCAAACTGTAATGCATTAACTGCTGCAACTATGAAAAACAGATAGACAAACCATCGAATAGTAGATGAGATAAGGTTTACAGAATTAAATTTTTTAGTCATGCCTTCCGTAATAGCCAATTCTTGATTTTCCTGGTTAGTTTTTTGAAGAATATTTGTGACGGCTTTGGTTGTAACTCTACCCACTACTTTACCAACGATAAAACCAATTACAAGTAAAATAGCAGCTGCAATTACCTTTGGGGTGCTATCTGCAACACTTACAGCAAATTCGGTTAATGCTTCAGTTGTTGGGACATAGATTCCTTCAACAAAACTTTCCTGTGCAAATGCAGAGTTAAAACTAGTTAAGATTAAAGAGATCGATAAAATCGCAATCAAACATTGTTTTGATCTTTGCATGAGTTCATCATGTTTGGTGACATATTATTATACCTTGTGAGTAAAAGTTATGATCTAGACAATGTCTTTGCATTCACATTTTTTTTGTTTGTTTGATCGTGTGTACTTTAGTTTATGACAAACTTCACAGTATAGCTGATTTGTCATATCAATGAATACACATCATAGTATATCCATCTTTATTTTTTGATATCTTAAAATGCAGAATTAGTTTACTTTTTTTTAATTAATAACGTATTTTGTATTTCATGGAGACTGTTGATGAATTTCTGCTTCGCTTCAAACTCATCTTTAACAGCAATCACAACTTCAGTTGGAGACAACATTACATCTTTAACAACAAGTGGAAAGCTTAAACCTAACATTTCACATAGTATATCAAAAACATTCTGGAATGTGGAGTTGTCCCTATATTTGTAAACTGTCTTTCCATCAATTATTTTTGGATTTACCTCCAGTGGAATGATCAAATTCGGAGAACTGATTTCAGAAATGAAAGTATTGATGTCTTTATCAATAGTAGATCTGAGATCTGCTTTTGTTCTTTCTAGTTGTTCTTTTGCCTTTTCAAGTTCAACTAACTTATCATCATAACCAACGCCAATCATCCTTGCAAATGTGGATTCAGTTGAACGTTTTAGAGGAATTTCATGTAATTGAACATTCACAGTAGATAGGGAATCTTCCACATCATGTAATTTTAGTCGATTTTCCTTAATTTGAATACCTAAATTTTCAAGAAATTCAAAATTCGACATATCTTTAGCTGAATTGATGGACTACATCCATTAAGCCCTGTTTAAATTCTTCAGTTGAAAGACCCCATCGACCATATTCATCCTTGTATCCATCCCATGATTCTTCAGCTTCTTTTGCAATCTCGAGAATCTTTGGCCCAATAGCTTTTGTATTTACAAGAACTGCAATACTTGCTTGCTCACCATCCATTATTGGTATTTTTACAAAGATCATTCTAGATTCTTCAATGTTGAATTTGTCTTTGATTATTCTTTTAATAGACTCTCTTTCTTTAATATCAAATTCACCTTTTACTTTAACTAAAACACAACAAGAGTCACGTGAACTTCCATTATTTCGAATGTCATTTTCATCGATATCAAAAAGTAATGCATCTTCTTTCTTACCAATTTTATTTAGAACGTCTTCCATTGTGTTGTTTTTTGTCGAGCTAAGCATGTCTTTTCCCCATTGACCTTCAGATGGACTAACTGGCATAATCCATGGAATAGCAAACTTTGGTTTTTTTGTTGCAAGCCATGTACGATAATTAGACATGTCCCATTCAGTTTCTCTTGCAAACGATGAGATAAACATCGAAATAGTATTTGCAGCTATCAAATTCATCCCTTTGTAATCTTTCCACCCCACTTCATGTTCTTTTGGCAAATCATCAATAATAGAAGGAATTTTTTGTAATTTCTTATCGTGTTGGTGTGCAAGTTGTCGTAATGCTTTATTGGAAACCAAAATAGAACAATCACTGTATTTGATTTGATATTCCAAGTTCATAACAATATTAATTGCGGCAGCTTCGAAAATTACTGGATCCCAACCAAATTCTGGCAACAGTCCAAAAGTGGCAATTGTAGCATGTTCTTTTGTATTCGTTTTTATGTATTCAATAAAAGCACTTGAAAATGAACTTCCAGTTCCACCGCCCATAGCAAATGGAACAACATATCCTCTTACAGGCTCTGGAGAAATTGCAGACAGTTGCTTTTTGATATCAACTTTGGTCTTCATTTCTTCAAGGAATCTTGTTTTTCCCTCTGCCCAGTTTCTTGCAGCTCCTCCTGCACCATGAATAACATGTTGATCACGTAATGCAAAAAGATCAGGGTAAGATTGTAAAATAAGGTTAGCCGCTCTGGGGTCAAGATCAACCAGTAATGCTCTTGGGATAAGTGGAATGTCATTACCACCATAAGATGGGGAGAATCTCAAAATTGTACTGCCATATCTTTTTAGAACACGTGATTCATCTTTTGAATTTAATGTAGGTTTTAGTGGGTCAGCGCCAACATCTAACAATAATCTTCGATATGATTCAGCCCCTAGTCCAATACCACAATGACCAAAACAGATCATCAGGACCGGTGCTGGTGGCAATGGTGCTAATTTAGACATGTTTGTACTTAGTTGTTATTGCACTGCTCATTAATAAGAGAGTAGAATAAATTATACCAACCATATCACATTTAGATACTTTTTTACTTAAATTATTTATAATGTCGAATTTTTTAAATTTCTTATTCTAAACCGATAGAGTTTGAAGATGAAATTCTTGTTGGGATAGATGGAAATTTATCACCAACACGGGTTCCAGCTATAGCCGCTGCTTCTTTGAGTATATTTTCAGTCTCTTCATTGGATGCACCATCAGATTCAAAGCTTCCTTCAAATGAACCAGATATCGATTCATTGAGAATTCCAAATAGTGATTCAAACTCACGGCTCACTTCTGGCATGATTTTTCCTAAAGCTGGCTTTAATGCATTCATTGTTGCCATTACTGGACCGAGTGAAGCCATTGCATCACCTAAATCAGATACGGTTGATAATCTAAGATTGACTTGTTCTAAGGACATTTTCAAAGTAGATAGAATTTTTTTGTTCTTTCTTATTTCTACTAGCTCATTTGCAAGAACTCTTCCAGTTGAAATGTCATGGTTCTTTTTTGCCATTACAATTCTGTTAAATAATTTTGCGTCTTTATCATCTAAAGTTTTTACTTTGTAATCAAGAGTAGATACAGTTTTGTTTAAGTGTATTAGAGAACTTTGAATTCTGGGTTTAATTGGAGCTTCTTTTTTTAGACCACGAATATGGTCTGAAATTCCTTTTGATTGAGGATTATTCCAATTTGTCATGAAATTCTATTTCATATGATTAAAGAAGATCATAATCAAATGAGTTGAAGATATTATACAAAGTAGATAGTTTTATGGAATGGTTGTAATACAGACTCTAAAATCAAGTAATGTTATGAATCAATATATGGAACAAATAGGCATGATTTTTGTGAGCAAGTCTTTTGAGAGGCCAAATTGGGATGAATATTTTATGCTTCAGGCGGAGTTGGCCAAACTTCGTTCAAATTGTATGACTAGACAAGTGGGAGCGGTAATTGTTCGTAAAAATAGACAGTTAGCGACAGGATATAACGGAACGCCACCAGGAATCAAAAATTGTTTTGACGGCGGATGCAAACGTTGTCAATTAAGGATGGAAAAAAAGATAGAGTCAGGAGTATTATTAGATAGATGCCTTTGTAATCATGCAGAAGCTAATGCCATAATGCACTGTGCAATTTTAGGCATCGAAGCAGGAATTGCAGGAGCCATACTATACACAACGTTTGTCCCATGTTTAGAATGTACAAAGATGGCAATTACAATTGGAATTAAGAAATTTGTATGTCTTGATTCATATCCAGAAACAGATTTTGAATTGTTAAAAGAAGCTGGAGTGGAAGTTGTTCATCTAGATAAAAACAGAATCACCAAATGGGCAAAAGAGCTAGTAAGTAAGTACGAAAATTCAAACTAAGTGATCATATGCAAGTTGACATTAAAGAAACAGAAAAGATCACAGCAATGCCGCCATCAATGTTAGTATCTGCAACATACGATAACATTACAAGAACTGCGGTACTAAAATTTTATGAACCAACATCACAGAAATTAATTTTATGGCATGATGAAACAGGACACAAACCATACTGTTATTCAAGATTATCTACTGACGAGTTAGATTTTTTACAAGAGAGAGACGACATTTTAGAAATTAAAACAGAGAAACGACATGATTTGATGAAAGATGAAGAGGTAATTCTTTCAAAAATAATAGTAGCAGACCCACTTACAATTGGAGGAACTGCTGGAGACAAAAGCATCAGAAACATAATTGAGACTTGGGAGTCAGATATCAAATATTATGAAAATTATCTTTATGATAGATCACTAATTGTTGGTAAATATTATGAAATAATTAATGGGAAAATAAAACCGCATGATTTAGAAATATCAGATGAGGTTAAACTTGCTCTAAAAAGTTTGTTGTGGGATAAAGTAGACAGTGAAAACATGGTAGACCCAAAAGAATTCAAAGAACTAATCTCAGGTTGGGCAGACTTGTTGAATCAGCCAATTCCGAGAATCAAAAGATTGAGTGTAGACATTGAAGTTGAAGCTGAGATTGGGAGAATTCCAGATCCAAAAATTGCAGAAAAAAAAGTTACTGCAATCGGTCTAAAAGGAACAGATGGATTTGATCAAATTTTTGTATTAAGAACAGAAGGAACCAAGGAAGGAACAAACGAGCTTGATCAGAATATCAAAATTGTGTTTTACGAATTAAACAAAGAAAAAGAGATGATTTTAGACGCATTTAAAATAATTGAAGAGTTTCCCTTTGTACTAACATACAACGGAGATGATTTTGATTTACCATATTTGTTTAACAGAGCAGAAAGACTTGGAATAAAAAAAGATGACAACCCATTATATATGATGAAAGATTCTGCAACACTGAAACAAGGAGTACATCTTGATTTGTATAGAACTCTATCAAATAGATCATTTCAGATTTATGCATTTAGCCAAAAATACACAGATTTTTCATTAAACAGTGTATCAAAGGCTCTCTTAAACAAAGAAAAAATTGATTATGGATTAGATTTTGATCAGCTTACACTATATCAAACTGCTAACTATTGTTATAATGATGCACTGCTAACCTATGAGCTTTCAAGTTTCAACAAGGATCTTTTGATGGACTTGCTTGTAATCATAGCAAGGATCGGAAGAATGCCAATTGATGATATTGCAAGGATGGGTGTATCACAATGGATTAGAAGTTTGTTGTATTATGAACATAGACAAAGAAATGCACTTATTCCAAAAAGAGAGGAATTGGAAAGGAGATCAGAGGGAGTAACATCTGATGCAGTAATCAAAGATAAAAAATACCGTGGAGGTCTAGTGATTGATCCAAAAGAAGGAATTCATTTTGATGTAGTGGTCATGGATTTTGCTAGTCTATACCCAAGTATCATCAAGGTCAGAAATATATCATATGAAACTGTAAGATGTTCTCATGATGAATGTAAAAAAAACACCATACCTCAAACTAACCATTGGGCATGTACAAAAAGAAATGGGATAACAGCAATCATCATTGGTTCATTACGAGATTTAAGAGTAAATTACTACAAAAGCCTCTCAAAAAAAGAGACCTTAACAGATGAACAAAGACAGCAATATACAGTAGTTAGTCAAGCACTAAAAGTCATCCTAAATGCAAGTTACGGAGTAATGGGAGCTGAGATATTTCCACTCTATTTTCTTCCTGCAGCAGAAGCAACAACCGCAATTGGTAGATATACCATTTTAGAAACAATCAAAAAATGCGAAGAGATTGGAATTGAAGTAATTTATGGGGACACTGATTCATTATTTATCAAAAAACCTACAGATGAACAAATTCACATGGTAATAGAACAGGCAAAAAAAGATCACGGTGTAGATTTAGAAATAGATAAAATGTATAGATATTGTGTACTAAGTAACAGAAAGAAAAATTATCTAGGAGTAACTAAATCAGGAACAGTAGATGTTAAAGGTCTAACTGGGAAAAAATCGCATACCCCACCATTTATCAGAAAATTATTTTATGAATTATTAGATGTGTTATCAACGGTTCAGACAATTGAAGACTTTGAGAAAGCAAAACAATCAATTACAGACAAAATTGCAACATGTGCAAAAAAAGTTGAAGCAAAAGAGATACCATTACAAGACTTGACCTTTAATGTAATGATTAGTAAAGCCCCCTCCGAATATACAAAAACAGTTCCACAGCACATACGTGCTGCTAAATTACTTGAATCAATCAGAGAAGTGAAAAAAGGGGATAAAATATCTTATGTCAAAATTATAAACAAACCAGGAGTTAAACCGATAGAGTTGGCAAAAAAAGAAGAGATAGATTCAAAAAAATACATGGAGTTTATGGAGTCTACATTGGATCAAATTACATCGTCGATGGATTTGGATTTTGCAGTTATGTTAGGTAAACCAAAACAAACAGGATTGGATGAATTTTTCTGGAACTAGTGATTAACTATGGAAGTTGATGGAGTTTTACTTACGATATTAGGAATAGCAGCAGGGGTTTTGATTTTATCTGGTTGGGTTGACCAAATTATCAAAGGCTACAAAACAAAGAGCCTCAAAGATGTTTCAAAATATCTCATGCTCTTTATCTCCGGAGGCTCAATTTTGTGGCTAATTTACGGAATAGTAGTTTTAGATGTGTTTATTATTGGCACAAACATCGCTGCAATCTTCCTTATGATGATAGTATTATTTATGAAAAGAAGATACGAAAAAGATGCAAAGATAAATCAATAAAATGTTGAGGTCAAATAAAAATTTGAAGATTAGCCTCAAAATTGCTTACAATAGATTATAAAATGACTGCAATAACATCAAATATTGTTCATAATTAACTGTAAAAACTATGAAGAGATTTCAGGAGACAAAATATCAAAGTTTGTAAAAATTGCAGAAAAGATTTTAAAAAAATACAAGATAAAAATAGCAATTGCACCACCTCAACACCTAATTGGACTAGTATCAAATAGTAAAATTCCAATTTTAGCTCAACATGTAGATAACTCAAAAGTTGGCAGTACAACAGGATATGTTGTTCCAGAACTATTAAAAAAATCAAAAGTAAGTGGTTCACTGATCAATCATAGTGAACATAGAATTTCAAGCGAGGATATATCAGAACTTGTCTCAAAGTTACGTGAATTAAAAATGATATCAGTAGTATGTGTAAAAAATGTAGCAGAAGCTAAAAAATATGCTAAACTTAATCCAGACTATATTGCAATTGAACCACCAGAATTAATTGGGTCAGGAAAAGCAGTATCAAATGAGAGACCACAAATAATAATCAAGGCGGCAGACGCAATAAAAAACACAAATAACAAAACAAAGCTACTTTGTGGTGCAGGAATTGTATCAGGACAAGATGTTGCAAAAGCTTTAGAATTAGGCTCCGAAGGAATTTTAGTAGCAAGTGGAATAATCAAAGCAAAAAACTGGACAAAAATAATTGAAGAGTTTTCAAAGGCAATGAGTTAGTTTTTTAGAATTAGTTTAAATCTGAAAAACTATTTAGGCAGACCTTTCATAAAATTAGCACCAGCTTTTTGGATCTCTTCCATACTCATTTCTTTTTGTCTAGTTGCAACGGTCCATCTATGACCAAAAGGATCTACCAGCATTCCTATTCTATCTCCCCAAAATCCATCCATCATTGGCATCATAGGTTGTGCACCTACTGAAACAGCTTTATCAAAAACAGAATCAGCATCGTTAACATACAAGTAAATTGCGCCGCTTGGTCCACCTGTGGATTTAGGCGATAGACAACCCATCTCAGGCATTTCATCACAAAGCATAATGGCAGAATCTCCAATTCTTATCTCAGCATGCATTATTGATTTGCCATCAGACCCTGGAAATCGGTAAACTTCTTTTGCATCAAATGCTTTTTTATAGAATTCTATTGCATCTGAGGCTCCACTTATAGTCAAAGTTGGAGTAACAGAGTGATATCCATCTGGAATTGATTTTACCATGTAAGATTACATTGTCTGATTGAATTTATCTTTTTTTCTATTTGATAATTTTTGAATTTTGGTAAATCCTTTAATGCAAAAAAAAATTGAAAAATATTATTGCTTGCATAAACCAAAATGAACGATGTATTACATGACATTACTCATTGAGGAATTAGAGCATCGATAGGATCAATTTTTCGTGTTCATAGTTTGAAAAAATTTGAACCAATCTGGCAAGAATGGCTTGGGGGATAGAAATTCCAGCAGTATATGCAGATTCCCATAGCATTACTAGAATTTATTGGTAGAATATGTTTTATTGTAGGAATATTTACCAGAATTACAGGAGTTTTATTTTCTACAGTGTTGGTGTAATATTTCACGTTAGATGGGAAAAGGGATTTTTTATATCATATGGAGGATGAAAATGAGATCTTGTAATGTCGACAGGAGTTTTAACAATTATAGATTACAGGACTAGGTAGAATGTAGGTTCTAAGTTTAATTAAAAAAATACCCAAAGCATTAGTGATCACTAAGACACATTAAAATCAAAATAACAAAATTGGATCTAAATATTTTGTAAATATTATAAATGTGGTGTAATTTGTTTGATGCATCATATAGAAATCAAAGTGAAATGGCATGTTAATCATGGCAGCAAAGAAAAAAGCAGCAACAAAAAAAACAGCTTCAAAGAAAAAGTAACAATATAAGATATTTTTTTTATCTTACATTTTTTATTTTCCTAAAAATACCGTTGAGATAATTTCAAGCATAATGCGATCTATTAATTTAAGGGTTGGAGAACGAGAGAAGTTTAGAAAATCTAGTATAAGGCAATGCTTTAAAAACCCCTGATTTTGATTTGATAATCTAGATAAAATGAAA
>CAZDPM010000030.1:0-14313 GCA_964507355.1 uncultured Nitrosopumilaceae archaeon | reverse complement strand
CTGGACGACATAAAGAAGAAAAAGATCTTTTGTCTGAAATGGAACAAATTAACAAAGTAGCAGATCCTGATCTTGCAATACTTGTAATTGATGGAACTATCGGGCAACAATGTTTCAATCAAGCTGAGGCATTTCATAAAACAATCCCCGTTGGTGGAATTATTATTACAAAATTAGATAGCTCTGCAAAGGGTGGTGGTGCAATAGCTGCATCTGCTGCTACTGGTGCTCAAATTATGTATATTGGAACTGGGGAAAGAATCGACGATTTAGAAAAATTTTCACCGACACGATTTGTTGGTAGATTGCTTGGAATGGGAGATATTCAAGCTGTTTTAGATTTAGCAAAAAGATTGGAAAATGAAGGTGATGATGTTAGATTAAAACGAATTTCAAGTGGAAAAATGAATATGGATGATTTTTTCTATCAGTTAGAAGAAGTTACAAAGGTAGGATCATTGAAAGGATTTCTTGATAACATGCCAGGTCTTTCAGGTATGGTTAAAGATGATCAATTAGATCAAATGGAAGGGCGAGTTTCAAAATGGCGATTTATTATTCAAAGTATGACAAAGGCAGAAAAAGCAGATCCTGATCTAATGAATTCTTCTAGAATTAAAAGAATTTCACGAGGTTCTGGTTGGCCAGAACATGAAGTTAAGGAATTATTAAAAAATTACAAGAATTCAAAAAGTATGATGAAGGCATCAAAAGGAAGACAGATGCAAGGTACTCTTCGTCGCATGGGATTTGGTTAGAATTTTTATTTTATAATTAAATATTGAAAATTAAAATGACCATTCTTAAAGAAATCATTTCCATCTCAAATGAATTAATGAAAGATTATGGTTTATGTGATAGTTGTTTGGGTAGATTTTTTTCTAAACATCTAAATGTGTCATCAAATAAATTACTTGGGAAAAAATTAAAGATACATGTAAAACAATCCACTAAAAAATGTTTTATTTGTAAAAATCTATTGGATGATCTTTCTGCTTATTTAAAATTGATGTTAGATGCTTCTTCAAAATATGATTATTCATCTTTCGTTATTGGGGCTTTAATCAAACCATCAATAATAGATAGAGATGATTATCTAAAATCAAAATACAAATTGAGGGGAATTGATAGTGTTAAAACTGATATTACTAAAGAACTTGGAAAGCAATTTGTAAAAAAAACAAAGAAAATAATTGATTTTTCAAATCCAGATCTTACTTTTATAATTAATTTCAAAAATGAATCCTGTCAGGTCCGCTCAAAATCTATTTTATTATATGGAAGATATACTAAATCTGAACGAGGATTACCGCAAAAACAAAAATCTTGTATTAACTGTTCTGGAAAAGGTTGTAAGAGTTGTAATCTACATGGTATTGTTGAATATGATAGTGTTGAAGGTAAGATCTCTAAATTTCTTTTTACTACACTTGGCGGTACAACTACAAAATTTACTTGGATTGGTGGCGAAGATCAAGCAAGTCTGGTTTTAGGCTCAGGTCGTCCATTTTATGTTAAACTTCAAAACCCGTTCAAAAGAAATATTTCATTACCAAAAAAAATCATTTCTGATTCAATTATCATACATAATTTTAAAATAATATCTGACTCCCCAAAAATTCCTATAAAGTTTAATTCATTAATAGAATTAAAAATTTCCACAGAACATGAAATAATATCTGAAAATATGAAAAAATTAAAAAATATTCTTTTTAACCCTGTAGTAGTTTATGAAAAATCTGGAAAACGATCTGAGAAGATTATTTCTATTTTGAAATATAAAAAAATATCAAAAAACCATTTTAAACTAATCATTAAAGCTGAAGGTGGGTTACCTGTCAAACGATTCGTTGATGGTGATGATGTAATCCCTGGAATCTGTCAAATCATGAATGACAAATGCATTTGTATGACATTTGATTTTCTTGAAATTAGCCTAAATGATAACAATTAACTACTCCCTATTTTTTCACCTTATTCATGCCAATAAGAAAAAAAGGTAAACATGTAAGACGTGCCGATCAACGAGCTGATAGACGTAGAAAAAAGACTGCAAAATCTGGAAAGCCAACATCTAGATAGAATCAACCTTTTTACATTCTAATTCCTCGAAGTGATACATTGGATCCTTTAGTACGAATGAAAGAAGCCTATCTTAAAAGACTAATTCCTTGTGATGTTTATGATCTTATTGTAAAACGTTTTCCTATTGCTGTTGAGGGAATTAATAGAATTGAAAAAGCATCAGGAATACGTTATCCTGCAGCTTATGTGGAACCCTCAATTGTTATTTCATCCCCCAACCCAAATGCATATGAGTTTGGAATTTTATTTGCTAGAACTATGCCTGTATTTTTTGATGATAAATTTCATGTTGTAATTCAAATCTCAGCACCATTAATTGCATATGGTCTTAAAGGTACAATTCATGCAATTTTGGCACATGAGTTTTTACATTTTCTTGAATTAACTCGAAAAATTTCTAAAATGGATCTACTTTCAGATGAAATCACTGGAAATCTCTTTGAAAGTGTCTATGCTGATGAAGGAAGATTGTTTGAACCCAAGGCTGTGTTTAAAGATAGAACTTTGTTGGAACATATTACAAAACGATTTCCTGCAGGTTTTAGAGATTATAAATTAGAAGATAAGGTGATGAAATTTTGGATAGAGCAAAATCTTCCAAAAATCAATATATCTCTTGATGTTAATACTGTAAAATTATCTGCTGAATCGTTGGCAAAAATAAAACTAGACCCTGTATTTTTAGACCGAATAGCACAACTTGAACAAAAAAGTGATAAAATTCGTACAAAAAAACTTTATTGATAATTCTTTTATTTCTAAATTTTTTGACAACACTATTGAATAATTCTATCTGAAATTACTTTTGTAATTCTGTAATTGTTACTTTAATTTTGGAAATTATATTCATATGATCAACGTTTGGATCTGTACTTAGCAAAAAGAGATTTTTACCAAGTTGTATGCTAATTAGCGTGACATTTTCATATTCTGTAACTGATAATTTTTCTTTACCGAATTTATAAGATAAATTTTGAAGACGTGTCCATCTCTCAAAAGTATAATGAACTGACATTTTAACTTCCTCTTCATTAAGTAATGTTATGTCGTCTCGATTTTTTTCAATTATTAATTCTCCTTTTGAATCTAAAATTCCTGTGAATCTTACATGTGGATCTATTTCTAATACTTCAGTACATAATTTTTCAAAATCCATTTTTCACTACTCATTTTAACTTTTAACTATCTTCTTATTATATTTTTGAGTTTTTTGTTGTAGATGATAGTGTGTAATGTTAAAAATATATTTCTGATTTTGAATTAGATAATTAAAATATTAATTTTATTGATTAAATTCTGTTAATCCACATTTTCCACATGTGTTTCTATCTTTATGTTTAGACATGAAAACTCCTTTTCCACATCTAGAACAATTTTTTCTACCTCTTGTAACTTTGTCCCCGTCTACTTTGAAATATTTATATATATTTGGACTAGAACCTTTTTTTCCAACAGATGCCTTTTTTGCTGCCATTATTCAGTTTTCTCCGCAATTACTTCTTTTACACTATCTACTTCAGCTTGTTTGGCTTTGGTCTTTTCTATTCTTTTAAAGATAATTGGATTGACATGTTTTTTTGCCAATACTTCATCATCATAAATATAGAAAGTTCCTGTAATCAACGCTTTTCCGACATGAGTTTGTAATCTCATGGGAATTACAACTTTTCCAGATAGTTTGAATTCTTTTGTAATCATTTCTACTGCCTCCATTTTTTTAAGTTTACCTCCTAATCCTGTAAAGTTGCATATTATCTCTCTTCTTGATAAGAAGGCATTATTTACGTCATTTACGGTTTGAATAATAGACATGTATCCAAAATCCTTAAGACATTTCATATAAACCTTGATTGATAATGGATAACAAATTTATGAAAATTCAATCAAATTCTGATATGGAACGATATATGATTCATTTAAAAAATGATGGATATAGTCCGAAAGATTCATCCTTTCTTGTTCATCAGGCTAGAAAAATTTGTTTTACCATTCCTGCTTCAGTAAGAGTTGCTCGTGTTGCACGTAAATTTTTAGAGTTTGATGTTTCTGTTAATCCTAACGACTTGGATCTTGTAATTGAAAAACTAAACCCCATTGGCCCGTTAGATAATGCAAGACATGTCTTTGAAGAAAAAATTGGAAAAGAGGATGGAATCCATGATGGTGTTTTTTATTTTAATAACGAACGATTTTGGGAAAGCCATGAATCTTTAGAAGGTGTTTGGAAGCAATGTTATGGAAGAGAAAAAGAACTTGTACAGGGAATTATTCTTCTCGCAGTTGCATTTGCACATGCACAAAAAAATGAATTGCGTATAGGTATTGGTATGTTAAAACGTGCATTAGAAAAATTAGGTGACTCGCCAGGAATTTATGGGAATATCGATGTTGATAGAATTCGAAATAAAATAAAAGAAATGCAAAAAACTGAAGAATTAACTATATTTGAGATTTGATTAAATTAAGAGCTGTTGTTAACACGTCTGCTCCTTGAATTAGACCTATACTGCCTTTTTTAGCTTGATCTTCTGTCACTCTGACGGTTCCATCATTTTTAATAAAATTTCCTGATACTAAAATTGGTACTGGATCATCACTATGACCTTTATTGATACATGGAGTTGAATGATCTGCTGAAATAACTATTGCAACTTTATTAAAATCAATATTTTCAAGTAATGTTTTAAAGAATCTACGGTCTATCTCTTCAATGTTTTTCATTTTTCCAATTGCATCTCCATCATGACCAAACTCATCTGGCCCTTTTAGATGAACATAAATTGCATTTTGTGTTTCCATTGCTTTTGCAGCTACTTTTGCTTTTTCCTCATAATCTGTTAATCCTCCAGCTTCAAACGCTTTCATCTTTAATACTTCTGAAATTCCTAATTCTACTGGCATATCTACAATACATGAAAAATTCATGGAGTACATTTCATTGATTGGCTTTACGTCTGGGTACTTGTTTCCTGCGTCTCTTAGCAAAATACAACTCAAACTTTTCTTTTTTTCATTTACTCTTTTTTTATTAATTTGACTTTCTTTCATGATGTTTAGTGACTGTGCCGTAAACTCATTAACTAATTTTGCCGTTTTTTTAGCACTTTCAGTTTCGTCTAGAGGTAAACATTTTTCCACGCGTAAGAAATCTCCCACTGCTTTTGCAATTCCCATACCGTCTACTCTGGCATATGCAGGGTCTGTATTAGTTATTTGAGATGATAGTTTTTCATTTTCTATTCTGATTCTTACTGTAACTCTATGTCCTATAGTTGGTGATACCACTACTGATGTATTTGGATATGAAAATCTAATTTTATTTTCAATTTCTTTTGCGACTCCATCTGCGTCATTTTTTTCTATGTGTCTTCCAGCTCGCCTATCGATAATTATTCCTTCATCATTTAATGTTGCATAATTTCCTCTTAATGCTAAATCTCCATCTTTGAAGTCAATACCAACTCCTATTGCTTCTATCACTCCCCTTCCTGCATAATCGACATGATGAAATCTGTATCCTAACATATTGAAAACTGCTATATCTGATTCTGGTGCAATTCCTTTTCCTACTGAAATAACTTCTCCGATAACCCCGTTTTGTGCTAATTTATCAAGAGTTGGCGTGTTAGCTGCTTCAAGTGGTGTTTTACCATCCAAATCTGGATGTGGAAGATCTCCCACTCCATCTAAAAGAACATAAATCATATGAATATCTGAATTGTTAATTCTGTCCGTATTTACAATTTTTTGATGCTCTCCTTTAAATCTTACATCAAAACATGTGATCATTAAATTATTAATTATGATTTGAAGGACTTATTTTTGTTTGTTGGTGCTTGTGTTTTGTTGCATGCGGTAAATTCTTAAAACAATACTTTCATTCTGTTATTTATTTTTTAATTCTTTGTATATTGGAAAACGTTTTAACATACTTAAACTTCAATTATGAATTATGGGAGACATGCGTAAAGATTATGTTTCTGAACGCTTTATGATAGTCTCTAAAAAAGATGACAAAGTTGTAGATCCAAAAAAGTCTCCATATGCTCCTGGAAACGAATCAATGACTAATCCTTCTGTTCTTTCACTAGTTGCAAAAGATGGTATGCTACAACGTCTTCAGGATAATGATGATGAATATGTTCAAGGTTGGTCAATTAGAGTTTTTGAAAGTAAGAATCCTATAGTTTCAATTGAGACTGAAAATTCATACAGTGATCGACCTCATTACAGTGAACCTGCTTATGGCTATCACTACATCGTGGTTGCATCCCCTAATGAAAAAGACACCCTTGCTACTATTGATTCTGAACAATGGTCAAACATACTTGTAGTTGTTCAGGATAGATTACGATGGCTCTATACCCAAAAAGGTGTGACATATGTTTCAATTTATGCTAATCAGGGAGAATTGGCAGGAAGTAAAAATCATCATCCACATTTAAACATTTTAACATTTTCAACAATCCCACCTATTATTGAAGAAGAGGCAGAAGCTTCATACAAAATTCTTAACGAAAAAGGAGTATGCCCAATGTGTCAAATTGTTAATGAAGAAATGGGCGGTCCTAGACAAGTTCTTCAAACTGAAGGATTTATTGCATTTTGTCCTTGGTCTCCGTCATATCCATATGAGTTTTGTATTTCTCCAAAAAAACATACCACAAGCTTTTCTAAAATAACTCAAAAGGAAATAAATGATCTTTCACTTATTTTACAATCTACACTTGGCGGTTTATCAAAAACCATAAAAAACGTTTCATACAATATGGTGTTTCATTTATCACCTGAAAAGAAAAATAGTCGGCAAATTCATTGGCATATTGAAATTTATCCGATAACTAAACCTTGGTCTGGTCTTGAACGAGGTTACGGCATTTTTCTTAATGATGTATCGCCTGAAGAGGCCGCCGAAAAACTTGGTGCCTCTTGTAGAAAAGAATTAGCTCATCTGGTTGGTATTGTTTGAATGGTTTAATTATCAACTTGATTTTGTTAATATAATGACACTAGAAAAATGGGTAGCAATTGCAAGTGTTGGATTATTTGTGATGTTTGTTGGAGAAATAATTTCTGTATATAATTTTATTATTAATATTCCTGCTAATTTTGAATTTGGCTCTTCATTTGAACCCAGTCCCAAAATACTGCAATTCATTTCCATCGGTGTAGCTCCTGCATCTGTTCTAGCTGGACTTTCATTTATACTATCAAAACGTTATGGCTCCAAACAAATCGGTTCTATGATTCTTAGTGGTGGAATTATTTTATTAATTGGAATGGTATATTGTTATACGCTATTAGATAAGATCCCTGCCGCTTACATGGTTGATGCCGTAGTCATAACTCCACCTCTCTTTATAGGAATTTCTATACCTGTAATGATAGTTGGATTAATTCTGATAAAGACTAACAAGAAACGTCCAAAAAAAGAATATTTCTAAATATGATCAAATCTTAGTGTATTTGTAATATGTTCAACACATACTTTTTCATAAAATGGTTTTACATCGTATCCATAATTTGAAATTATTTTTCATCTAAAGAAAACATTGATTTTGGTAGAAAAGTTATGTATTGTTTTAATCTTTATCTAACTCTTCTGCAAGTGTTACTGCTTTCGTGAATCCATACTTGTGATATGATTATTTACCTTATGTATTCTTTTATAGTTTAAAATCAAACAAATAATTTTGAAATTTTTTCAATAATTGATGCTGGAGTTTTGGCAAAAATTATAATCATTGGTTCCTTACCGAAATCTCCTTTATGATAAATAATATCTGGAGGTGTTTCAAATTTTTTTATTGCATGTTTTATTCCCCATTTTATAGATGATCCTTCTTTGGTTTTAATTTTATCCGGCTCTGCACTTCTATTATAGCTAGAAATGATGAACTTAGCTTTTCTTAATTTTGAAATAGTTCTTTCATTATACTTTAAATTAATTGCTGAGCGTATTTCTGGATATTTTTTATTCATTGTAATTAGTGCCGTTGCAACATGTTTTGATCCTCCATATGTCAAATTTCCTGCCACTCTAATGTTATTTCCAGTTTTTACTATTCTTCCTGCAATTCCTAAGACATCTTTAATTGATTTTGGATCTATTTTTGAAAAGACAAAATTTGTTTGGCATTCGGGAATATTTTTATAAATATTTTTGATTTTGATAAATTTATTTATTTCATTAGATAACTCAATTTGTATTTTGTCGGGATTTTTTATTTGTGTGATTTCTATACCATGTCCTAAATTTTTAGCATTTTTGATTGAATTGTATGTGAATTGTTTTGAGATTTTTACTGATTCTTTTAATGTTTTTCCATTTACTACTGAAACCAATAATGAGGCTGAATAATTGCAGCCACTACCATGATTAGTTTTTGGAATTATTTTTCCAGAAATCATGTATTGGTTTTCCCCTTCTAATATGAAATCTGAAATTCTTTTGTTTTTTATTTCTGCTCCTGTAATTACGACATTTTTTACTCCCATTTTTTGAATTTTTTGAGCAGATTTTAGGAGTGATTTTTTTGAATTAATTTTAATCTGAGATAAAAATTCGGCCTCAAATTTATTTGGTGTGATGATTGTAGCCAATGGAATTAAAAATTTTTTAAAATTTTTAATAGCATTTTTTTCAATCAGTAAACCTCCAGTGGTTGATTTTATTATTGGATCTAATACAATGGGAATTTTTTTATTTTTTAACTTACTATGTATTGTTTTTATGATTTCTGAATTATATACCATTCCTATTTTGATTCCATCTATTTTAAAATCTGAAATCAACAGTTCAAGTTGGTTTCTTAATATTTTTTTCGATACTGGTTGAATCATTCCAAAATTAGATGTGTTTTGTCCTGTGATTGCAGTAATTACGGTTAATCCATACGAGTTTAACATATCAAATGTTTTAACATCGCTTTGTATGCCTGCCCCTGATGATGGGTCAGAACCACCTATAGAAAGTAAATTCATGTAGCATTATCAAGTTTCTCTGTACTAATCTGTTTTTCTCTTGTTTTTATTTTTTTATTCTATTAATGAACTGGTCTTTTCTGACATATTTTTTTGTATGTGATGATAGAGCAATTATCGTTCTAAACTAATTCTTAATTGTTAATTTGACTGAAAAAACAATCCTTTAGTTGGTGAAATTCTTGCTGAGTTGAAGTGTACTGTTTGTTTGTTATCTATGCAGTATCAAAAGAAAACTAATAATGTTTTTCTTTGGCAATGTTTCAAATGCGGTAATAAATATTCAATTTCTAACTCTTCTGTTAATTATAGTATTACTGAAACTTGGAGATCTAAATGAAAATTTTATTTTGTAGAATTTGTAAGAAAAAATAATTATACATACCATAACATTTTTACTTTAATTTGTTGCAAGAAATCAAAATTGAACTCTCTTTATATGTTTTGAGCCTAGGTTTCATTATTTTGTAACACATTTTTATATTTAAGCCTAGAAATTAATTTGACGATTTAGTTTTTTTGATGATTATTATGTTTGATTAGCATATTCAACGACCAAAATTTATCTTTGAAATTCTTTCTCACAATGAATACCTTCTTTTGACATTTCATATTGTCTATTATCATCTTAAGCATATGAAATTGGTCAATTTTACATTTATAGTGATAAGTGTTTTCAAGCGTTTAACTGTTTAATGTTCTCATGATTGTTTAAATCAGGCGAAAACGTAGATTATTTTATGGGTACTCAAATGACTGCAGCCCGAAGGGGTGTCGCTACTGATGAAATGAAAACTGTGGCAAAAGATGAGGATGTCACATTAGAATGGCTTATTCCTAAAATTGCAAATGGTTCTATAATTATTCCTAGCAATAATGTTAGAACTCAAAAAATTCATAATATTGGAATTGGTAAAGGTCTTAAAACAAAAGTCAATGTTAATATTGGAACTTCTACACTTAATGTGAACCTTGAGGAAGAAATTGAAAAGGCAAAGGTTGCTGTAAAATATCATGCAGATACACTAATGGATTTAAGCGATGGAGGTGATGTCAGAAAAATACGACGAGCATTATTGGAAGTCACTCCTATTGCATTTGGAACTGTCCCAATCTATGAAGCATACAACTATGGTGTTGAAATTCATAAAAATCCTTTAAACTTAACTGAAGATGATTTTTTAAATGCATTCGAAAATAATGCAAAAGATGGTGTTGATTACACTACTATCCATTGTGGAATTACAAAAGATATTGCAAAAAAAATTCTTAAAGTCAAAAGATATGGTGGTGTAGTGAGTAAAGGTGGAACAATTACTGCTGCTTGGATGTTAAGACATGATAAAGAAAATCCATACCTAACCCATTATGATTATCTTATTGAAATTGCTAAAAAATATGATGTCACATTTAGTTTAGGTGATGCATTACGACCTGGGTCTATTCTTGATTCTCATGATGAACTTCAGATTCAAGAAATGATTCACATGTCCCAACTAACAAAACGTGCTCATGAACAAGATATTCAAGTAATGGTGGAAGGTCCTGGACATGTTCCGTTAAATGAAGTAGCTACCAACGTTAGATTAGCTAAATCTTTGATAGGCGATATTCCTTACTATGTGTTAGGTCCTTTGGTAACTGATGTTGCATCAGGACATGATCATATTGCAAGTGCTATTGGTGCTGCTGTTTCTGCAAGTGAAGGTGTAGATCTATTATGTTATCTTACTCCCTCTGAACATCTTGCGTTACCAAATGCTGATGAAGTAAAGGCTGGTCTTATTGCATACAGAATTGCAGCGCATGCAGCTGATTTAGTGAAACTTCGGGATAAGGCAATAAAATGGGACATGGCAATGACTGAAGCTCGTCGTACATTGGATTGGGAAAAACAAATTGCACTTTCTATTGATCCTGAAGAGGCTGCTAGAATTCATAGTAGAACTGGACAACGATCTGGAAATAACGTTCCATGTACAATGTGCGGTGGTGCGTGTGTCTATGTGATGTTACCTCAACAAAGAAAATACGATAAAGAAGAAAAGTTACAACAGATTTAGTAACACTTTTTCAATACTAGGCACTGAATTATAATTTTTTAATTCATCTAATGTTATCCACAAATATTCCGAATTTTCCCAATTCAGTTTTATTTCTGGATTTTTCGCTTCAAATAAAAATGGAAATATCTCCCATTCATGATTTTCATATTGTGGTGAATTCACTCTGAGTTTTTCTGCAGATTTTATTAATTTGATTTTATCTTCTGAAATACCTGTTTCTTCATAAATTTCTATTTTTGCTCGTGTTAATGGGCTTTCATTTTTTTCTATAATTCCACTGATTCCTGCCCATAATCCTTTCATAGTTTTTACTTTGTCACTTCTTTTGAGAATTAGTATTTTTTGTTCATCTTGAATAAAAGATGTAACAATTTTGGTTGCGCGCATTTTTCTTATTTTTCAACGGCATTTACCATTTTTGTCAATTTTTTATAAGAATCCTCCAAGTTTGTGTTTGCGGAGAGTTTTTCTTGACAATTTTTAATGTACTCTATTACTTCTTCTGTTTTTGATTCTTGTACTGCTGTAAGTAATCTTCCTATGTCCTTCCAAAGTTCTTCCGCAACTCTTCTGATTTCTGGATTTGCAATAATGGTTTCAATTAGTTCTGGAGATTCTGTCATTATGCTTTCAGAAAGTATTTTTTGAACTCTAAACGTAGTTCCAGACATTTTTTCAGTCAATGACATTTTTTCATCTTTTGAAATAATGTTTGCGAAGACAAGATTCATTAAATGTGTTAATCCTAAAATAACTGCAATTTTTTTATCATGTTCAACTGCATCGATTGTTACAAAATTTGCACCATCAAAAAGTTCTTTTACAACTGTCAATTCTTTTTTTGCATCTTTTATTGGAACTGAAATTATGTTTTGTCCTTTGATTGATTTTGCTCCAGGACCAAACATGGGATGAATACATATCGGATTAATTTTTGCAGGCATTTTTGATAATGATGCTACTACCTTAGATTTTTCTGATGATATTTCAATTAGATATGTTCCTCTTTTCATCTCTTTTGCAATCAATCTAATTATTTCTGGTGTTCTTCTAGTGGGAGTACACAACACCACATAATCTGCTTTTAAAATTCCTCCTACTAGAGAATCTGATTGAATTATTCCTTTTCCTTGTATTTTATTTTCACTATCATAACCAGTTACCTCAAAATCATTTGCTAAAAAATATTTTGCAAACCATTGTCCCATTTGACCTCCAACTCCAATTATTGTAATTTTCTTTTTCATTGCTTTTCTCTCAACATATTACCCAGTATATTCATTCCCTCCATTAGTATTTTTTCGTTTTGACACGCCGATATTCTGATGAAACTCTTGAATTCTCCAAAACTCTCTCCTGGTGCAACCGCTAATCCTTTTTCTAAAAGATTATTTGTAAATTGTACTCCATTAAACCCCTCTTGATTGATACGAACAAAAAGATACATTGCTCCATCTGGAGCCACAAAGTCCAAATTCATCTCTTTGGCCTTTTCAATCAATACATTTAGTCTGGTTTGTACTGTATTAGTATTGTTTGATATGTCTGCTTCTAGAGCTTTCATGGCGATATATTGAATGGGTTCAGACACATTTGTGAGACAAAGTGCTTCTAATTTTGATAATTTTTCTATAATTTCTGGTCTTGCAATAGCATATCCAATTCTAAATCCAGTCATTGCATGTGATTTTGAAAATGATTGCGTTATGATGCTTTTATCGTAATTATAACAAAGTATACTTTTCCATTTTTTATATGCATATTGAAAGTAAATTTCATCACTTAGAATGTATAGGTTATTTTTTATTGCCACTCTTACAATTTCATCTTGTAACTTTTCTGGAAGAATTTTTCCAGTTGGATTGTTTGGATAATTTAGTATGATCATTTTTGTGTTTATGTTAATTACTTTTTGAATCTGTTCAATTGTTGGCTCCCACTTTCCTTCTAAAGTTGTGGTAATGGTTCTTACTTTGACCCCAGAATTCAATGCACATTCTTTGTATGCAGGCCATGCAGGTTCAATTATAATTAACTCGTCTCCAGGGTTTAACAATGTACTAATGGCTGTAAAAACTGAAAATCGTGCACCTGGACTGACTATTATATTATCATACGTTACTGACACTCCAAATTTTTCAGATGAATATTTTGCAAGTGCTTCTCTAAATGATGGTAATCCTTTTGCATTACCATATTTCAAAAATCCTTTATCAAAAACTTCTTCAAGAGCTTTTTTTACAATCTTAGGAGGTGGGAAATCTAGCTCGCCTACTTCCATGTGTATAATTTTTTTACCTTCACGTTCCATTGTTTTAGCTTTAAGGAAAATTGATAGATGTGTTTGTTTGTTTTCAGATTGAACTTTAATGGATTCATTAAGTAAAAAATTTAAAAACTTTGTTGCAATTGATTCATCAAACTTTAACTCGTTACATAATGTGATTATTTTTGCACGTAGATTTTCTTCACGAGTTTCATCTGTTACTCCTTTCCCTGTGTTTTTTTTAATCTCTCCGATCTCTTTAGAAATATCTGTTCTCATTTTTAGCATCTTGATCATTTCAATAGTGATCTCATCAATTCTATTACGAAGTTGGTTAATTTCTGACATATCATTACAACACAGGCTTGATCGTCCCTGCTAAAAGAGCATGATCTGCTAAAGTTAGAGCGACTAACGAATCTACTACTGGCGGTGCTCTGGGAACTACACATGGATCATGTCTTCCTTTTACCTGTAGTATTGTGTTCTTTTTGGTTTTAATATCAATTGTACTTTGTTTTTGTGCTATCGATGATGCAGGTTTGAATGCAATTCTTATTGTTATTGGCATGCCGTTTGATATTCCGCCTAAAATTCCTCCTGAATTGTTTGTTTTTGTAATTATCTTTCCTTTTTTTACAGTATATAGATCATTATTTTCTGAACCAAATAATTTTGAACCTTTAAATCCTGAGCCAAATTCTACTCCTTTAACAGATGGAATTGAAAATATTGCCTTACTCAAATCTGATTCTAATGATCCAAAAATAGGTTCTCCAATTCCCACTGGTACATTCGTGGTGATTGATTCTATTATCCCCCCAAGAGAATCTCCTTTTTTTCTTGCATCTAGAATTGATTCTCTCATTTTTTTTGCTGTTTTTTCTTCAGGACATCTTACTTCATTTTTAT
>CAZDPM010000029.1:0-14362 GCA_964507355.1 uncultured Nitrosopumilaceae archaeon | reverse complement strand
GTAAAATCTGCGATATCTTGGACATCTGGAATTTGATAATTATGAGCCAAGATAACAACATCTTTTTCTTTTTTTAGACGCATGATTTCATCTTTGAGACTCGATGATTGTTGAACTAACATTTACAAGCTCAATGCATGAAATAGTCATTTAAAGAATAAGATTAGGTCTGGTTTACTCTAAAAAATAGGCAGTTATGGCAATTCTTGCCATATTATGTTCCAATAGATATTCCACTGGAACAGTATTTTCTTAGAGTTTCAATTGCAGACAAAATTGCCAGTTTGCTTGTCTTTGGGTTTGTTTCATCTGGAACATTTTCAACGTTAAATGACATTTGTCCAAACTTTCCTTTTGCTACAATATGATGAGTGTTTTTACTAGTGTTTGGATCTGCAACAATTCTCACCAATGTCTTTTCACTACCCACTCCAACTAAACTAAGCAATGCTGCAACATTGATGTTTGCAGGAAATAGAGACACTGCTTCTTTTGCAGTACCTTCAAAGATTGTAATCGGAATTGTGATTTTTTCTAGATCAATATTTGATGTCTCAAAGAATTTTGCGCCTTTAAGCGATTTCGGATGTTTGGTTGTAGTTAGAGTAACAGATTCGAGCAAATTAGAAACAGATTTTATTGCATCCAATCCACCAATTGCTCCAGATGGTAAGTAAATGGTTTTATGAAAATGTTCACATGCTTCAGATAAAATTTCATAAATTGATTCATCTAGTAATGCACCGACACTCATGATCATTAGATCTCTTTTATTTTGCAATACACTGTGAGCAACATTTCTAACTGCTTCTTGTGATGCTGCTTCTACTACAATGTCAACAGGGTATGATGATAGAAGATGCGGGTTTTCAACAATTACAGGTTTATTTTTTAACTTACTAACTAGACTTGATGATGCATCTTTTGAAACATCATACACATGAGTTAAAGTACCAGGAATTTTACCTGAATCAATTGCCAAAGCTATCTGAATCCCAATGGAACCACATCCCAAGAGTCCAATTCTTTTCAAGTTATTTTACTTGGAATTATCACTTAATTAATTCTAGTCTGGAGCCAAAAAAGGAGATTTTCTAACAAACTGTACCAACAAGAATAATTCCTAAAATCATATTGGAAACATACCAAATTCAGGAACAACAAAAGTACTAATAATTTCAACATTATTTGCATCCTGTGGAATCATCATTCCTAATGCATAGTTGTCAGGATGTTTGATTAGGTCATAGAGTGTATCTACATGATCCCATAGCGAATATCATTGTTTTATCATCAATTTTTGGGACATATTTTTCAGAGGAGATTTTAGCAATATCCAGATACTGGGTAGATGAATCAATATCATCAATAACATTACTGTCAAAAACAAAACTAGTTGGAATCAACATCGATAGAATAACAAAGGTAAAAATAAATTTTATAGTAAAAAATTAATTTTATTAAATATAATTAATTGTCAGATTATCAGAGTCAATAATTTGAAATTAGTATGATTTATCATCAATCTATTTATGGTAAGAAATGAATAATAAAATTATGAGTTTTGGCGTAAGCAGGATACGATTTGGTATTGCTTTGTTTCTGATTTTATCTATTGGAATAGTAGGAAATCTATCCAGTGCAGATGCAGAATCCCCAAGAAAGCAGATAAAGAGGGGAGTTTCTGCAGAAGATATTTCTTGCAAAGCAAGTCTTAGTTTAGTGATTAGAAATAATGGCGCTCCAGCATGTGTCAGTGAAGATACTGCAGATAGATTAGAAAAGAGAGGACTAGGAAAAATTGAAGTTAGAGCAACGAGTCAAGTCATTACAAGTTCAGATGTTTCTATTAAAGACTTAGAAAAACCTCAAATTCCAATAAAAAAACAGGAAAGTGTCAAAGTGGTTCCGGCATCAACGGGCAGTGTGATTAATTTTTACATCCAAGATGATGATTTGAATGTAGCACATAATGGTGCAGAAACAGTTTCAACTGCCGGATTATTTGAGTTTACAATTAATGGAATTTTGATTGACGGTCCATCAACAATGATTGAGACTGGACCGGATACCGGAGAGTTTTATGTAAAATTACAATTACCTGATACAATTAACGGAAGACCTTTAAGTCAAAACGATGTTGTCTTGATAAAATATTTGGATGCATCAGATAGTTCAGGAGATAAACAAACAATAACACAATCAGTCTTACTATCAAAATCATATGCAAATGTGGAAAAAGTAGGTGGTGGTTCAAGAATTGGCCATGAATTCACACTACGAATTTATGAGCAAGATGCAAACAGAGATTCCAAAAATGAAGACAAGATATCTTTGAGTCAATTTGAGTTCAGAGGAGAGGGGGGAATCAAAACTAGTTTGTCAAATCCTAGTTTTGATGCAAACTCCAATTATCTAATAGAGACTGGAAAAAATACTGGAATATTTGAAGTAATAATTAAAATCCCAAGAACTCTAGATGGCAAAACAATTCACATCGGAGATGAATATGAAATAAGATACATCGATACTTCAACACCTTCAGGGTCTAGTGAAAAGATAGTTTTGAAAGGTAAAATCGGGTAATAGTTTAACTCAAGTATCACATAGGTGAATGCTTAGTATAACCTAAAGATTTTATTCAAACCAACAAAGTATTGTTGTGCTAAATACAGTATACAAAGATGTGATTATTAATAGAGAGAAAATGCTGTCTATTCTAAAAGGACCAAAATTTGAGCAAATTTTAAAAAAAGCAAAGGAAAATTGGATAGAGTTTACGCCTACAAAACAAGATGTAGTAACAGCTGGAATTGATAGTAGTTTTAACAATACAAGATTTCAAGGGATTGAACTTTGGGCTACAACTGCAGTATCCATTAAATCTAATGGCGATATACTAGTGGATTTACATGATTCAGGACTAGGATCAGATATCGATCTATCAAAAATTGCAAGTAAAATGGAAATTGAAGCTTGTGAAAAAACTGTTGATTTGGTAGATTTAGTATTAATGGACGGATCACTCCATTCACAATTCATGACGAGACAATCATCATTAGATGCAATGGTTGTAAAAACAATAAAAAAGAGAGATAATGTAATTTTTATTGCAAAGACATCAAATACAAAAAAACAATTTGAGAATCTAGGGTCATTAGCAGGAGATATTTTTTATTATAATCATATTACAAAAGGTTCAGGATTTAGCAAGATATTTGTAGAAAAGAAATACGGAGTAGATAAAGTAATTTCTTCCACGTTTGTTAGATTAAGTGATTCAACTCCAATCATAAAGCTAGAATTCTTAGGAGGGCATAGAGACAATGATGAAATAAAATCAATAATGAATAAACTATACAAAAGTAGTGTTGGAGGGTATCCATATGCATTAAAGTTGGCACATAACAATTGCAAAATATCTGACAAAGAACTTGCAAAAATGGTTAGTTTGTTGGGATTAAGTAATGAGATCGGTTCACGTGAGGTTTTAAGTTGAATATAGGTTTTGTAATAGGAGAATCAAAACCCACATTTGTAACTGCAATTACGTCAAGACCACTTTCAGTTGGAGAATACATTAAAATTGATTCAGACGAAGGAGAAATTTTAGGATTGGTTGAAAAATCATCAGTCTCTAGTGCGGCATTTGCAGATGTTAAAAATTTTGATGAAGCCTCTGAAAGCATAGAGATTGCAGAAATAAACAAGAGAGATAAAACATACACAGCCCACATCGGGATTTTAGGGTTTTTAGAAAATTTACGAAAAGGACAGTCGATCATACCAGCAGTGCCACCAATTCCGGGAACGCCTATATCTCAACCAACAAGAGAAGATTTAGAGGCTATTTTTAGTCCTCAAAAAGAAGGATGGGTCAAAATTGGGAATTTATTAAGAGAAAAAACAATTGATGCAAAAATTAATCTTGACAAAATTGTCTCAAGACATCTAGGTATTTTGGCAATGACTGGAATGGGAAAAAGCAATCTCGTTTCTCTAATCACAAAACAGATTGGAAAACTAAACGGGACTGTCATAATTTTTGATTATCATAATGATTACACAACATTAAACATTCCAAGGGTAAATGTAATTGATGCAAAAATTAATCCAAGATTATTAGATGCAGATCAACTATCAGAAGTACTAGAGATTAGAGACGGTGCCAATGTTCAACAAAGAGTACTTAGAATGGCATTTACAAAACAGGTTAAAGAATCAAAAGAGTTTTGGAAAAAATTAGAAACAGAAGTAGAGTTTATTGTAAATTCAGAAGATAAGAAAATTAAAGAAATTAGAACCTCAGCATACAGAGTACAAGACATAATAGAAGAAGCTCAAAGAAGATTTGAAGATATTTTAGATCCAGATATGGGAGATCCAATAAGTTTCATTAAAGAGGGCCGTACAAACATTCTAAATATTTCAGAATTATCAGAAAAACAAGCAAACGTTGCATTAGCATTTTATTTACAACAATTACTCAAAGATAGAAAGGATGCCAGCATAGTAAAGCAGGGAAGATCAAAAAAAGAGAGAAATTATAAATTCAATTCACCAATTTTTGTAATAATAGAAGAAGCACATGTATTCATTCCAAAGGATCATGATACAAGTGCAAAATATTGGGCAGCCAAAATTGCCAGAGAGGGAAGGAAATTCGGACTAGGTTTAGGAATAGTGTCACAGCGACCACGAAGCGTAGATCTAAATGTTCTTAGTCAGTTAGGCTCTTTTGCCATAATGAAAATCATTCAAGAAGATGACCAACGTCAAATAGCAGCCGCTACAGAATCAACTAGTCGTGAATTAATTTCTCAATTAACATCTTTGAACGTAGGGGATGCAGTACTAGCAGGACAGTGGACTAATCTACCTTCATTAGTCCATGTAGAAGAAGTAAAAGAAAAAATCATGGGTGCAGATCAAAGTGCAGTCAATGCATGGGCAAATGCAGAAAAGATGAGTGGAATTGCTATGGAATCAACGCAGGGACTAGTTCAGAAAGATTTGTTGTTAGATTAAATGTTATTTTCACATATTTCAGATACACATTTGGGATTAGTACAATACGGATCAGAGGAACGAGAACAAGATGTGTATTATGTTTTTAATCAAGCCATAGATATTTCAATTAAAGATCATGTAGATTTTGTAATATTTGCAGGAGATATTTTTCATGTTCCAAATCCAAATGGAACCGCAATAGTTCAAATGGCTAATGCATTAAAACGGTTAAAGAAAAACAACATAGAGTCATTTTTTATTTTAGGAGAGCATGATATAAGTAGAATTCGCACTACACCAATCCCATATGTATATCATAATTTAGAATTTTCAAAATACATAGGGCAGGGAATACCAATTAATTATAAAGGAGTGTTATTAGTCGGATTTGATAAAATAAGAAAAGCTGAAATTTCTCAATTTGAAGAAAAATTTAGAACCGTGGATGAAATTGCAAGTAAACATGATGGACATAAAATTTTGGTAATGCATCAAGGCATTACTGAATTTAACAAGTTTGCAGGAGAATTACAATCAACAGATTTACCAAAAAATTTTACATATTATGCAATGGGTCATCTACATGATCATGACATGAAGCAGTTCAATCACCTAAATGGACCTATTGCATATCCAGGTTCTATTGAGCTCACTACAAGTGAAGGAATAAAGGAAACAAAGAAAGGATTTTTTGAAGTAGATATTTCAGGTAAAGAAGTAAAGCCTAATTGGATTGAGCTTGACACAAGAGAACAATTTTCATTCAAAACAGATTATAAAGAGTTAACAGAATCGGTAGATAAAATTTCTACAAAAATAGGAATTATGGAAAGAAAACCAATAGTGGAAATAAAAATTCAGGGAGATAATATAGAAACGGATCAAATACAGACGCAGATTTCAAGGCTAAATTCATTTACTTTAAGATGTTTTTGGAGAATTACTACAAAAGAAATATCAGATTCATCAGTATTTCTAGAAAGGCCAAATACAATAGATGATGAAATGCTAAGATTATCAACTGATGCAATTGGTTCAGAACAAATTGCAAATTTTGCCATTAAAGAATTACTTCCACTACTAGCCTCAGGACAAACCAAAGAAGCCACGCAGATCATAGTTGATGATTTTGAGAAATTCAAAATGGAGAAACAAAATGATAACAGCAATTGAATTAGGAGATTTTTTATCCCATTCTGAAACAAATTTAGAGTTTGGAAATGGGGTAACAGTATTTGTAGGACAAAATGGTGCAGGAAAATCAAGTATCATCGATGCAATTACATTTGCATTATTTGGACAACATACAAGAAAATCAAATAAAGGATTGATAAAAAGAGGATCAAATCAAGGATATGCCAAAGTAGAATTTAACATAAATGGAAAGGAGTATCAAGCAGTTAGAAAAATAGACAGGAAGGGAGGACTCGCTGCAAAATTTACTGAAAAAATTAATGATGAATTTTTAGAAATTGCAGTAGGTGAAAGAAAACAATTTGGAGAATCTATGACATCTGAAATTGAAAAAACAATTGGTTTAGGTTTTGAAAAATTAAAGATTGCATCAATAGTACAACAAGGTGAATTAAATGCAATAATCAAAGCAAAACCAAAAGAATTCAAGGAATTACTAAATGCAATAATTGGAATTGATAAATTAGATATTGCATCAGAAACAATGAAAATCATAACTAAAAATTTTCGTGAAAAAATAAGAACCGATACAGGATATGATGATACACATATAGATATTTTACTACGAGAGTTACAAAAATACAATGCAGATCTTGAAGAGTCAAAACCACAAAAAGAACAGTTAAAAGAAAAACAAATACAATTGCAAGAAGAAATTGCATTTCTTAGAGAAAAATTTGAAGTGGAAGCTCCAAAAATAGACAAAATCAATCAATTAGAATTAAGAAAAAAAGAGTTGCAATCATATGCAAAAACCGTAATACAAGATATTCAGCGTGAAATAGCGGAAAAAGAACATAAAATACGCGATTGTGAGAGTTGTTTTGAGCACATATGTACGAAAAAAGACTTTGAATCAAAAATGGAAAGAATAGAATTAGCAGTGGAAGAAAATCAAAAAAGAATTCAAGATTTAACAAGTCAGGTTGCTTCTCTTAAAGAAAAACTCGCTCTTGCTGAAAAGATCCAGTTAAAGGACAACAAATGCCCAGTATGTGATTCAAAAGTTGAAAAACTAAATCCATTATTTCAAAAAGAACACCTCATACAAGAAATTTCAGATATTAAAGAACAGATTATTTCAGTTGAAAAAGAACGCATCGTGTACAATCAAAAAAGAATCGAGTTTTCTAAAAAACTACAAAATGCAAGAGACGCTGAAGCAACATTAAGAGCACATTCTATCAAAGATCAAAATGACTTGAGAAAAATTCAAGATGAGGTAAAAATAAAGAAAAGAAATGTACAGAATATTCCAGCATCTAACAATGGAAATTTATTAGAAATATCTCAGATAGATTCACATGCTAAAATGATTTTTGAGAATATTACAAAATTAGAACAAGAAACAGAAGGATTTAATCAAAATGAATTTCTAAATCTTAAAAAATCAATCGATGGAAAACAAATTGAGATTTCTCAAATAGATCAGCAGCTTGGTGCAATAATACAAAAAATTACAAAATACGATGAACAAATAAAATCAACACAGGGTATTATTTCAAATCTCAAAATTGTTAAAAAATATGTAGAGAAGTTAGATGTAATTCAAATGAATGTATTTAGCAGAGATGGACCAGTAGCGATGAGTTTAAGATCATGGGCACTTAACACCATCTCAATAAAATCTTCAGAGTATCTCACATTACTAAATACAAAAATTCAAAGAATATTACTTTCAGAAAAAACTCGAGATATATCTATAACATGTTATTCTAAAACAGAAATGCTGGATATTGAATCACTTAGTGGTGGTGAACAAGTTAGTGTTGCACTTGCCTTAAGATTAGGGATGGCAAGCTTACTTGGAGCATCAAATCTCAACCTAATGATTCTTGATGAACCTACAACCCACCTTGATGCAGAACGTAAAAAAGCACTTGTTGGAGTATTGTCTCAATTATCAGATATTACAAATGTAGGAAAACCGATGCAGTTTATCATAATTACGCATGATGCAGAAATATTTGAGGACTCAAATGTAGAAAAAATATACAAATTTGAAACTTCCGAGCAAGGTAGCAAAGCAATACCTCTGTAAAATATTTTTAATAAATGTAAATTTTAAATTTTTTAATAAATTAAATGAAAACTAGTCCAATAATTACCAATTATTATTCCCACACTTACAAGCGACATCAGAATCTTTGAGATATTTTTCATACTCTAAATCAGAATAAGGACCAAGATCAGGAATAGAAAATCTCACTTTACAATTTCTACATCTTACAACAAGTAATTTCACATATCAATCACAATAAATTATAATATCAAGATTTTTCAAATTCTAAAACTACTCTATCTAACATAAATTTCAAAAATACAGATAACGGTTTTTTTATCCAATGTTTAGCATTCCATTCCATTACAAGTTTATCATAAAATTTCCATTCATCTACATCTTTTTTGAGATGACTAGTCATCATAGATTCAAACTCTGTAGTATCCCACTCCACAGGACACATTTTATCACTCATTTGAGTTAATTTCCCATTTTTCATTTCAAAAGGATATGATTTGCATACACTAGGTTTGAAATCATTTACAGTGCAACGATAGATATCTTTTGATTCTTCAAGAAATATGCATTCTCTATTTTTTTGTTTTAATGCAAGGTCCAGCAATCCTTCTTTTACCTTGATACCAAGATCATAATCCTTTGCACCATAAATCTCTAAAAAATTCTCAGGTAGCATTCTCAATCACACTGAAAGTCTGTAAATATCATGAGCATTAACAAATATCACATACTCTTTACAGCAGTTTGTGTGACATGAATTGCAAGGAAATTCGCTAGTTTTAGAAATATCTGTAGAATGATTGGCAAGTACTTTTAATTTCATCAAAATAATTGGTAGATTTTAGGTATTAAGTGTGTAAAAGACATGGAAATTTTGAGATAACATAAACAAAACACAAAATGATCTGATTTTATTTTACGAAATTTAATTATTCCATACGAAAAACCACAATTAAATTTAAAGAAAGAGATCATCTTGATTTTCAAAAGATGTCAAACAAATCTGGATTAACTCCTGAAGAAAAAATACATGAAATCATACAGTACTATCTAATTATTGAGAGAAACAGGAGAAAATACATAGAAACTGCTAGGATAGAACCTGAATTTTGACACTAGTATCATCTGAAGTTATTTTTCTTGTATGATTCTCACATACTCGCATAATTTCTTTGCAAAACAGTTTTTTTGAATTGGAGGAAAAATAATAGTACATCAACTTGATGTATCCTTCGGCATTGCATCCCACAATATTACAAATCACTATAACTTGAATTATAATTAAAAAATCTAAAAGAGAGAAGTTATTATGATAATTTAAAGACTAGATTGGTTCTGCAGCATTGTGTACTTTGTCTATATGCTTTGAGAGTACTTCATTATTATCAAACAATGAACTACAGTAAGGGCATTTACTTTGAGCCATGAATTATCTAAGATCATATGAACTTAAAGATTGTGAACAGAAATAAATTCTAGTACTCATAAAATAACTCATGGCAGATAAAATTACGGCAAAAGAACTAATGCGCCAAAAAAATGATTATGTAATCATCGATGTACGTGAAATTGATGAATTAAAGGGTGGAATAATTGAAGATTCTATTCACATGCCCTTAGGGCTAGCCATTCGAAATGTAAAGAAAAAACAAATCGAGGAGATGAAAGACAAGAAAATCTGTACCTATTGTAGTTCAGGATATAGGGGAAACATTGCAGCTGATGAATTAACTAAAGAAGGGTTTTATGCAATTAATCTTGATGGTGGTTATGCATCCTGGTTCTAATATTTAGAATTTTTATTCAAAATCACAAATAAGAGTATCAACATTTAGAATTGAATTAGTAACAAAACTACAAAGAATACATTTGCATTTTACATATGACATAATATCATCTATTATAATTCAAAGATAAGAAAGATGGAATTGTTTTTAAAAAAATAAGGAAAAATCTATTGTACAATAACTTTGCCGGTCATCCAAGGATGTAACATACAGTGATAATCAAATTCGCCAATGTCAGTAAAGACATTCTCCCATATTCCATTTGGTGTAATCATTCCTGAATCAAATAATCCATTATATGCTGCAGGTAATCCACTAGTTACAGTGTGTGCTGCAGAATCGGTATTAATCCAAACTATCGGTTCACCAGAGTAAATTTCAGCAGTATGAGGAAGATAGCATTCGTTTGTAGTTTCACATCCGGGGGAACTGGAACCTTTTGCCATTGTAACTTCAACTGGACCTGCACGTTTCTCAGTTGGTTCAGGAGCAGGTTCTTCAACTGGGACTGGTTCTGTGGTTGGATTTGGTTCTCCAACATCAATTCCATGTTCAACATCAAAAGTTTCATTTACAATAACTTCACCAAGCATCCAAGGATGAACCATGCAAAAGTAAGGATATGTTCCTGCTCTATCAAAAGTAAAATCAAAAGTATTTTCAGACATAAATAATCCAGAATCAAATACACCGTCTATTCTATCTGGAGTTCCTGAAGTTACAGTGTGTGCTGCAGAATCATCATTACTCCATGAGACTGTATCACCAACTTGAATCTTCAAAGTATGTGGAAGATAGCATTCGTTTGTAGTTTCACACCCAAGTGCACTAGAGCCTTGAGGAAGAGAGACATCATATGTAGAAGGAGCTAAAGAGATTCCAGAAGCTGGAGGTATTTCACCAATAGTTTTTGTTGCAGTAAGAGAGTAACTTACTGTAAACTGTGTAGTGTTTTTAGTGTGAACTGCAAGTGCATTACCTGAAAATTCCCAAGAGCCCATTGCATTTTTAGGATCAACAAATGTCATCTCAAAAATATTGGTACCATCTACAGTCCAAGTTTTTTCTGGATGTTCGTCAGGACCAATTGGACCTCTTAGAGTGATTAGTTGAATTGATTCAGATGCAGAGTACGAAAGGATTCCAGAATAAACATCACTTGATGGAGCAATGATTACTGCAATCTGATGTGATTCGTGCCCCATTCCAGGGTCTTGAACAGAATCCATAGTTCCAGACATTACAATATTAGACATTGAACTGTCAAAATCTACTTTGTAATCCACTGAAAATGGTGTAGTATTTTTTGTATGAACTGCAAGTGTGTTACCTGCAAACGTCCATTCTCCAATTGCACTATCAGGAGTTACAAATGTCAATGCATATTTTGTTGTTCCATCTAAAGTCCAAGTTGGTTGTCCTTTAGCTTCGTCATCTTTTAGTGGACCATGTAATGTAATTAGTTGAATTGGTTCAGATGCATCATAATGTAATGTTCCAGAATAAATTTTGTCAGTTAATGAAATGATAGAAACAGATTGATGTGATTCATGTCCAATTCCCGGATGTTGTGCAGATGTGATTCTAGTAAAACCATCTTGTAATGATTTTTTAGTAACACATTCACCAATATGTGCAAGTTTTACATTTGCTGCACCCAACATACATGAATTACCATAAGTTACATCATCAACACCACAAACGGGATCATACTGCATAGTACATGCAACAGGCTTTGCTATAGGTTCTACAATATATCCAGGATCCATTGAAATGAAAGCTAAACTGATTGCCACTAAAACACCAACTACTGCAATAATGCCAACGGTAAAATTCATCTCATCCACCTGTTAGTTTTGCAAACTTTTCATTCTTACTTAACTTTTCCATAAATTCAATATTTGATAGTGCGACCACAGCAGACTCTACTACAGGAGTCTCAGGATCATTTAATGCTTTTTCTAAAATTGCTTTTGTATCTTTCGAGCCAATCACACCAAGAGCTATAGCAGCTTCGTGCCTTACAAACAAACTTGGGTCATTAAGAGTTGCATCAGCCAGAGGAGGAATACAACCAGATAAACCCATTTGCCCAAGTGAAAATGCTGCTTCATGTCTTACAAGTTCATTAGTATCATTTTTCAAAACTTTGGCAACATGTGGAATTTTATCTTCTCCACCAAAATCAACTAGAATACAAGTAGCCCTAGTTCTAATTACAAAATCAGGATGAGTTAAAAGATTCACAAAATAGGCAGCATCCTGGTTTTCATATTTTACCTCCATCTCTGCAAAAAGATCCAATCTGTTTTGTGTTACTGCCTGCATTTTGTTTTCAGGTTTTTTATATCCTATATTAGGTTACCCGAAATATTTGCATCATTTTGCATATGCGTTATCTTTTTAAAAGAAAAAAAATCAACGTGGAACAATGAGTGTAATAGTTGGACAAAAAGCACCAAATTTTGCTGTCTCTGATTGGGTACAAGGAGCTCCAACAAACTTTGATCAGGAAAAAGACCATATCGTTCTAGTGGAGGTATTTCAGGTAAATTGTCCTGGCTGCTTTATGCATGCATTGCCTGAAGCAATCGAAATTTATAACAAATACAAAGATGATGGCGTACGTGTAATAGGAATTGCAACAGCCTTTGAAGATTATGATAAAAATACTTTGGATAATTTGAAGATGCTGGTTGAGACAGGTGAAGTCGTCGGTGAAACAAAAAGTGCACTATCAATGTATGGTCAGTTAAAAGAAGGTAATAAACTACCATTCAAGATTCCATTTCCTTTGGCAATGGACAAACTAACAAAGATAGATGGCAAAGTAAGCGATGAGAAAATAATGCAATTCATCTATGGACAAATTCCAGAGTTTGATTCACAGCCAGAAGAATATAGAAAACAAATCATTCAAAGAGTCAGAGATTACATGAAATCAAAAGAGTATTCAGCAGAGACTTTTGAAAAATTTGCTCTACAAGGAACGCCTTCTATGATAATAGTAGATAGAAAAGGAATCTTAAGGAATATCTCTTTTGGACAATCAGGTAGTGTAGATGCAATTATTCAAAAACTGTTAAATGAATAGAACTATTTAGTAGATTTTTTATTTTTCTTGGATTTACTTTTATTTTCTAAAAGATCTATTGCTCGTTGATTTGATAAAGTCCACGCTTTAAACATCTGCCTAAATACATCATTTAGCTGTTTATTCTCAGAATTACCAATCTGTATTTTGTAAGATTCCCAAGCAGCAATAATGGATTGATTACTTTTTTTTAAAAATGCTAATGCCTCTTTTTCTCCCAATAATTGATGGTGTAAAATCACCACTATTTTAGGCAATATCTAAAGAAAAACAAGTAAGATAGACAGTATTGTTACAATACAAAACCCACCAATTAATGCAGCCTTAGCATTATCCACACATATCTACTATACAAACAAAATAAAAATAAATCTCAAATCAATAATTTCCAAAATGGCGTACTAAGTAGAATCATCATAATTCCATAAAAAGTGGTAATATTAATAATAATTGTAATAGATCCTTTAGTGGATTTTTTCATATACCGTCGATACAGAGTGATTCAAACTTAAGAATTTGTCAATAACACAAACCAAATTCAAAGTATTAAGATAGTGATAATTTTGGATTGTATTTAGAATTTCTTTTTTAATTTCACAATTACAACTGCGGGTGCTACAAAATACATTCCAACGTTTAACATTATCACAGAAATTCCCAATCCCACTATCATAAATTCAGAACCATCAGATAATGATAGTATTGAAAGAGATGAGATCATTGGAGTTATTGCAGTCTTTACTATTTGTTTGAAAACTGGGTTTTCACGCTCATAATCAGCAATTACAGGACTAAATGAATAATACACGTCATTAAATAAATTCATAAATAATTTTCCTGATTTTGTTTTGAGTAATTGGTTGTCTCTGATTTCACGTAGTTGCTGTATTTGTGGATCTAGTTCACTACCATATGCTGCAGTTGCAATAAGACATCCACCACCATTATCAATTTTTTCAACAGGTGGCTCATCGATCGTAGTCTGATTTACTCCATGTAGATAATTAGTGGCTATTATCTCAATTTTACTATCACCAGAACCTGTAAAATTTAATGTGATAAAGGAAATTTGATTATTGATTTTTACATTAGGGTAATACTCTTGTCCATTAATGTAAAATGTGAAATTTCCACTCAACAGGTTTTGTGGAACGTATAGTTCAGCTAAATTATTTTCAAGACCACTAGTGATGTAAAGAGTTAGACGCTTTTGATCATCATCAAATTCATAATTTGAAATATCAAAGTTGGAAACTG
>CAZDPM010000028.1:0-14509 GCA_964507355.1 uncultured Nitrosopumilaceae archaeon | reverse complement strand
ATAACAAAGGTGGTGGTGTTCAAACAACAACACTTACTTTTGATACAGTTGATCAATTCGCTTCCGTAAGCTTAGATAGAGCAATTTATCCGCAAACTTCCCAAGTCCATGCAACAGTAACAGATCTCTGGTTAAACATTGACCCAACTGATGAAGATTCTTGGACATTTGGTGCTAATGCTGCCGATGCAACTAGCAAAGGTACATACTACCAAGTATTCAACGAGAATGGCGATTCAGATGGAGATGCAGCACTTAATGGTGTTATTAACATTAGCTCAGCCTTAGGTTCCCTCATGTGTGAGGATAACTGTAGGTTATCAGTTAATGTTAACAAACAAAACTCTGCTAACAATGTACTTACACTCCAAAATAACGGTGATACTAATTTAGTTCCTGGAGCAAATCCAAATAATGCATTTGGCTTTACAGTAGCTAATACAGCAACACACGGAAAATTGGGTGTAAATTCATTACCAGTAACACTTACTGAAGTAGGTCCAAACAGCGGTATATTTGGTACATATGATGAATCAGATGTATCCGTGCTAAAGATCACTAGCAATGCAGCAAGGGGAACCTCTGCAACTATTGATTATAATGCGACCCCACGAACAATTCTTGTAGGATTTGGATTTGCAACAGTCGATATACAACCAACAGATGCCGAATGGACCTCTGGTGAAGAGATTCCAGTAATCGTCGTAGATGCTGATGCAAACAAAAACAGTAGAGCCGATGAAGACCTTGATTTGAATAATCCAGACGTACAGTTGATTCCAGCCTTAAAAACTGGAACTCCTGCAACACTTCGTGGTAATGGCTTAACTGTATCCGCACCAGGATTTGCAGTGAGTGATGTTAGCGTAGTAGAAGTACAAAGGTTCAGTGATAGAGCAATACTGACAACAACTGGTCTAACGACCACTGGTGGCAGTGCTGATCAACTCTCACTAACATTTGGAACAATGAAAAACTTCTTTGACGCAGCACCAGTCAACAACGCAAAATTCCATGGCTTTGCATTACTAAACTATGATGTTAGATCATTGGCTAATGAGGGCAACCTAGATGTTAGCACTGTAGATATCACATTACCTGGAAATGTCGAATTTGAAGATCAACCTTTACAGGGAACAATCTTAATTGATGACACCACAGATGGTAGTAGTGACTTTGGTGCTCTATCCAAAGAGCTCTTACTTACCGTGATTTTCACATTGAATGATCTAGATGCAGGTGAAACAATTGCTGCTGGTACACAATTACCCGTAGTAGTCGATATCATTGGATTTGGTTTCGTAAATGATGGATTGGAAGACAATGAAAGAATTGCCAACCAAATAGTCAGAATTGAAGCCGAAGAAACCGGTGATAACACAAGTACCTTTGCAGGTAGCTTGGAATTCATCATGCTTAATCAGCTAAACATCTTGGATGTAAACACCTACCTAGACCTAACTTTAATTGCCGATGATCCTAGCTTCATCGTCATTGAAGACTTGGATGATGAAGAATCACCAAGAGTCAACTATAATGACTTGGCCGCAGATGGTACTATACTCCCAGTAGCTGATCAACAAGCAGCAGGTAGTCACTCAGGTGTTGTATCATTAGATGCAAGCTCTTACAAGTTCGCTGACACAGTAACAATTACACTACAAGACTTAGATCTAAACGTCGATTCTGATTTAGTTGATATCTATACAGTAGTCGCTGAAGATCTCCCATCAAATAACTTGAAAGATGTCGTTGGTAACAACGCTACATCAATCACGTTATCTAATGGTGAGGATCTTGGTAGATTACTAGATGTCACCTTTGATGATCAAAGATGGACGACTCCAACAAATGAATGCTTAGGCAAATTAACTCCTCTAGTAGGAAGTGATACAGGTCTAGCAGGAACTGGATTCACTCTAGTTGAAACTGGAGCTGAAACTGGTATATTTATTGGTGATTTCGCAATCCCAGCAGCATGGTGTAGATCAGGCGCAACAGTACCTGAATCTGTAACCGGTCTCGATATTGAAGTCAACTATGTTGACTTTAGAGACGCATCTGGTGAAACCATCGAAGTAGGTGACGGTGCAGGCGTTCGCGCTAACACTGGATCCGTCAGTCTTGACAGAACCGTTTACCCAGTACCATGGGGTATCCCAGGTGATTTCATCGAAGATACAACTAAGACAACACCTAACGGAAGAGCCTTATTCCCAATTCATCAGACAGGTATGAACACTCTTGGCAGTCCAAGAAGTAGCCTACCTTCACCTGATACAAATGGTGGAACACAAGGCTTAGACGCAGGTGAATACCTAGGTAACGGAGATCTCAAAGTTCACATCAGAGTTAATGATCCAGACTTCAATTCATCCTCAGGTGGTGAGGACTTTATTGGTCAAAATACTACCGATGCAAACCCAGTCGGTCTAGTGAAAGTCTCTGTAATTAGAGGCTCTTCATCAGTCATACTTGGTTATGCTGGTGGTCCAGACGTATTGCCTGGTACAATTGATACCGATAAAAAATCACTTCAATCTGTAAGACAATTTGGTCCAATGGACGAAATTGCCCCAGATGCAGGAATATTTGAAGCTGATATCGTACTTAGATACACCGATGGTCCAGCAAGTTCAGTTTGTACAGATAAAACATCTGTATGGACAAGTATTGATGGTGGAGTCGAACCAGCAGGTTCAGAAAAAAGCAGATTTGACCACGCTGCAGTCAATGGTGATTATTGTATCTTACAAGGAGATATTCTCCAAGTAGAATATACTGATCCAGCTGATGCAAGCGGTGATGTCAATACTGTAACTGATTCAGCTACTTTCGATTTGAGAAACGGTGTATTACAATCTGATAAATCAGTGTACATTATTGGATCCGACATGATCTTGACCCTCATTGAGCCAGACTTCGATTTGGACAATGATCAGGCTGAGACATATGACTTGGACATAATTGAATGGGACTCTGATGCCGCAACCGTCACCATGGGTGACGCTGACGGACAAGGAGCAGCATTTGACCCAGAACCATCTAACTTTAGAGAAACAGGTGATAGCACTGGAATCTTCCAGATTGTCATCGAGATTCCATCTGAATTAGACGGTGATAAACTAGAAAGAGGAGAAGAAATTGTCCTCGAGTACAGTGATTGGGGTCCATCAGGATCTGACTTCGTAGGTGACGAAGATGAAGATGTCAACTTGACAATCTTTACTTCAAACTTCGGAGCAACTGTAGAGCTTGACCAAAAAGTTTACACATGGACTGATAAAGTATACATTACTATCGTAGCTCCAGATCACAACTTCGACAGCAACCTAGTCGATGAGATTGGTGACACTGATCAAGACCCAATAAAGGTCTCAACCAGAGGTAACAAACTCCCCAACTACAAACTAGTCGAAACTGGTACTGACACAGGCATTTTCACTGGTGAGGTAATTCTTACCGGCTTTACACATAATGCTGATGGCGATACCACAACTGGTGAAGCTGGTACTGGCAATGATGTATTATCCACTACTCCTTCTGGTAATGGTCCAACAGATGGATTATTACCAGCTGATGATAATGACGGCATAACTGTCTCCTTTGAATTCTCAGAGGATGAGACTATTGTCGGCTCAGCATTAATCAGATGGAATATTGGTGAGGTTCAGTGGCTTGAAGCAAGCTACCCAGCAAGCGGTACAGGTGTTGTAAGAGTAATTGATCCAGATATGAACTTAAACCCAGAAGCAGTTGATAATTTCAGCGCTGACGTGTGGTCTGACTCCGATGCCGGAGGTATTGATCTAACTGTAACTGAGACTAATGAGGCAACCGGAATATTCGAAGGTACTGTGTTCTTCACAACTACTGACGAATCATCTGGTCACAGACTCAGAGTCGCAGAAGGTGACACTGTCACTGCAGAATATTCAGACAATACATTACCTAATCCATACACAACAGCAGATGAACTTGATATTACTGCCACTTCGCTAATCGGTACTGTTGTACCACCTCTTGAGAGAGCACCAGCTGCTAACTTGAGAATTGTTGACGCATTCGGTAACAGCTTAAGCACTGTTAACGTCGATCAACAGGTGCAAATAACTGCCGACCTAGCAAATGGTCAGGATAGAGAGCAAGCATTTGCCTACTTGGTACAGATTCAGGATGGTAACGGTGTTACAGTCTCACTAGCCTGGATTACAGGTTCATTATCCGCTGGTCAATCATTCAGCCCTGCTTTATCATGGATCCCAACTGACGCTGGCACTTATACTGCCACTGCATTTGTCTGGGAATCTGTTGATAATCCAACGGCATTATCACCACCAGTAACTACGACAATAATCGTAAAGTAAGAAACTAGTTCACATTTTCCTTTTTTTCTTTTTTTTGAATCAACCCTTAACGTTAGTTATAGATCATTTTTCCAGAAGCAATATCTAGGAGATAATATCCACTTGTTTTAAATTGAAATTACAAATTTTGTCACTGTTTTTTATTTTACTTTTAATTATTCCTGTAAATGATGCATTTTCAGAATTGAAAGTAGATACAACAAATCAAGTGTTCTCTGAAGGACAACCTCTTTTTGTATATGGTAAAGGTCAATCAAATGAAACTTTGATAATTAGATTATTCTCACCAGATGACACAATTGTAAAATTTGATCAGATATCTACTTCTGATGATGGCTCTTTTAGTCATATATTATTAATCTGGCCCAAACCCACTTCCAATTTTCCATTTGGTACATACACTATAGAGGTAATTAGCACTGAACAAAATGGTATTTCTCAAAAACTAGATGTAAAATTTACATCAACAACAGATTTGATAAATATTCCTGTAGAAAGGCATGTACTTACATCTGTCTTTGCTCCTGAAACTGCAGCAATTAACAATCCATTTAGAATATTTGTACAGACTACAAGCGATGGACTATTAATTGGCGATGATCCAAAGGACTTGCTTCAAACAACTCATATTCATTTGCCTTCTGGAAAAGTAGAGACAATATCTAATGCCTTTTCAACACTTCATCAGGGATTATACTATCTAGATTATTCACCAAAAGAAGAAGGAACGTATGTTTTTCACGTCGTTTCTTTTAATCAGGGAACCATATCCCATGCTTCAGTTGCAACTAATGTTCTAAGTCAAGATTTAGGTGGAATCTCAAATCAAATAATAGAACTAAATTCAGTTTTAAAAGAAACATCAAATGAATTGGACACACTAAAATCAGAAATTGAAGGATTTGGTTCTACTTTGGAGGGTGCCAGTACTAATATTGATGCAAGTGTTACCTCAATATCAAATTCTGTGTTTAACATTGAAGAAGCGTCATCCCAACTAAACTCATTATTTTTTCCAATTGTAGCGTCAATTGGAATAATTGTAGCACTTCAAATTGCAATACTTGCACGAAGAAGATAGTTATAATAATGTAAGAGAAAGAAAATTAATCATAATGCCCAAAGCGGCGATTTTTTTTAGTATTATTCTTGTTTCAGGAATGTTTGCAAACTCTTATGCATATGTAGGAGGTGATATATTTCTTGAAAATAACATATCTTCAAAAAATTCCATCTTGTTTGATTCTGATATTATAAAAATTGATTCAACTTTTTTTGAATCAAATAATTTTAAAAGATACATTATTTTTGGAACTGGTTTTAATGACTCTGACTTTTTAAAACATAATTCACTGTATGGAGTTGAATCCGGTGGAGGATTTTTTTATGTAGCAGTACTTCCTGAGAATTCAATTTCAAATTTAATTTCTAAAGGATATACTGTGATAGAAGATTTCAAATTAGATTTTCATTCTAATATATCTGATATTCCCGATGCGTCAAGAATTGGACAAATAACTGGTTCTACTTTGGCTCAATCAAAATACAATGTTTCCGGAAAAGGCATTAAAATAGGAATAGTTGATACTGGCGTTGATTTTTCAAATCTTGACATTCAGAGTTCTTTAGCTCGAGACAAAAATAATCATCCAATAATGCTTGATATGGATGGACAGGGAATAATTATTACAAATTCAACTTTTTTTGCATTCATTGATAAAGATGAAATCATACGAAACAGCACAAAACCACTTCCGGAAGGAATTACCTCAAATGTTTATCAAACTAGAGAAGGTATTTTTTTAGATATATCACAAAAAGGTAAAGGAACAAAAATTACAATTTACAATTCTTTTTTCCCTCAATTTGGAAACTCTCCAATATTTAATGGAACATTAGATACTGATATCAAAATTGGTAGTGATAACAGAAATTATATCAAATCGAAAAGCGGAATTTATCATTTTGGTGTAATGTATCAGGGAGGTTTGGAAGGACCATTAGCTAGAATACAAGTAGTGCCAATACTTGTAGTGGATTCTAATACCGCAGGTGTTTATGACACAATAATTCCCGATATGAGTACTTCTTGGGAAGATTATACTAGATCTGATCTAAAATCTGGAGAGAAACCAAAATATGACTTTGATTTTACTGATGAAAAACCAATTGTTTTGGGCAGTGGAAAAGAATTTCTTGTTTATGATTCTAATGGTGATGGAAAAGCAGATTATAGCGCAGGAACAGTTGGTGCTCGGGTACTAGATGTTTATGGTGTGATTCAAAACAAAACAGCAGATATTGACAAAACACTAAATGCAATTAATGGAACTTTGTTGCCTGCATTTGATTCTAAAGGAATGTTTTTTGGAGTAATGACTGATTTTGTAGGACATGGAACAGCTAGTGCTTCATCTATTACATCAAAAGGCAATCAAACATATGATATTTACAATAACACCAGCAAGTTTACAATTACTGGAGTTGCTCCCGGGGCAAAAATTGTCCCAGTCAAATCATTATGGGCTGGTGATACTGTTTATGCATGGCTGTGGTTATCTGGATTTGAAAGTCAAGATCATAATTGGATTTTTACTGGAAAACCAAGAGTAGATATCATTTCAAATAGCTGGGGCATTTCAAATTTTCCATTATTTCATGCTGCTCCCGGAATGGATATTTTATCTGTAATACTCAGTATACTTGCTACACCTCATTCACTTGATGATAATTATCCCGGAATAACAATTGTTTCTAGCGCTGGAAACTCTGGACATGGATATGGAACAATTGGAATGCCAAACTCATCTCCATTTGGTATTTCTGTAGGCGCCACTACAAACAATGTCTATATTGGATACGGTCCGTTTAAGGATCAACCTAGATTTGGCAATGATACTTCTCACTTCAATGATGTAGTGGATTTTTCAAGTAGAGGTCCCACAATTATTGGTGATCCTAAACCTGACTTGATGAGTGTTGGAGCACATGGTTTTGTACCTTCTAATGTACTTAAAACAAAAAAAGATTCTAAAGATGAATCATTTTCATTATTTGGAGGTACTAGTATGGCAGCACCACTAGTTTCTGGAAGTGCAGCAATTCTTATGGAAGGACTAAACAAACAATCAAAAGAATATGATTCCTTTACAATCAAAAATATTTTGATGTCTACTGCAAAAGATCTTCAAAATGATCCATTTACTCAGGGATCTGGATTAGTAGATGTAAGTACAGCACTAAGTTTTGTAAATGGTGAAGAAGGAATATTTATTGTTCATAATGATGCATCGTATAATAACATCAAAGAAATTTTAAAACCAGTACTAGAATCAATCAATTCTACATCTATAGGGTTTGAGCAATTTAAGTTTCCCACAAAAACTATGCATATGACAAGTTGGTTTGCAGGACATTTACGTCCTGGAGAACACAGTAAAACAACTTTTACAATTGAAAACCCAACTGATAAACCAATTCAAATATCTATCAAACCTACAACAATATCTTTGATCAAAAATACTTTATTTGACGGAGCAACTAAAGTTCAACAAAAAGATTCCATTCTGAATAAATCAGATGCATTTATTCCTAATTATATCAAACTGACTGATGTCAAAAATCCTAAAGAATTAAGCGAATTTTTTGATAACAATTCAATTCCATCTGAATCCTCATTGATGATATTAAATCTAAATTTTCCATTTGATAATTTTATGAACAAAACCGATGTTCTTTATGCCAACGATATGAAAATCTCTTCATTATATCTTTATGATTGGATTGATAACAACAATGATACCAATATAGCTAGCAATGAATTATCCATGGTTAGCAGAGCTGGATCATGGGGAACAGTTCAAGAACTTAGAATTTCTGAACCAAATGAAAAATTCAAAGGGACTCCTGTGGTTGGCGTATATCCAATTCCAACTAGATACTCTTACTATCTAGGTGATACAAAACAAAATTCAACTTCAATGGACTATACATTATCTGCAAGCTATTATCAAAAAGACAAATGGTCAGTAATGTGGCCAGAACTACAAACAATTATTATTCCTGCTAACGATATTGCCAAATTAAATGTCTCATTAATTGTGCCGATTGATTTTCAAACTGGTAACTATCAAGGATTCTTATCATTTGAAGGAAAAAATCATACCGTTAATGCTCCTGTATCGTTTGTTGTAAAAAAAGAGATTGATCAAAAAGACTCACTTGTTTTAATTGATGGAAAACAGGATAATGATGTTCTTTTTGGTAATGGTTATGTAAAAGGTGCATTTGATATGTCAAATAGATATATGGCAGGTGATTGGCGACAGTATTATTTTGATATTAATGATGATTCAATAAATTCTGCAGCGCTAGAACTATCGTGGAAATCTGAAGACACAAACTTGTCTGTATTTGTTGTTGATCCTAAAGGAAGAATAATTCAAACTAATATGCCATCAGGTGTGTTTGGTCATTTTCTTGGTTGGCCTTCACTTGATTGGCTAGGTAATTCTGTTTTTAGTCAAGGTGGTGGATTCTTTCCAGTAAAAAATAAAGATAATAATTCTACTATACTTTATGTCCCAATTAATCAAACAGGAACATACTCTCTTTTAGCACACTCTACATTATTTGGTGGAAATGAAACTACAGAATCAATTACACTTGCAGCTAAATTTTCTAACATATCTTCAAGAATTCAACCAAATAACTTAGAAATTATGTTGACTATAGAAAATACAACCAACTCTGATTTTTCTGATCAAACAATTGTTCATGACTCTCAAATAATTACAAATGACTCTCAAATAATTACAAATGATTCTCAAATTAATATAATTGAAAATCATGATAATTTATCGTTTAATATTGGATTATCTGTTGGTATTGGAGTTGGAATTATGATCGGAGTTGTTCTATTTTTGATTCTTAGACAAAAATCAACAAATAATTGAATAAGGTTTATAAGCAATTTGGCGAGTACGACAGCTTGAATGTCTGAGCAGGGGACAAAAAAATCTGGCGGATTATCTAGAAGGGACTTTCTAAAATTAATGGGAGCTGCAGGAACTGGATTAGCGTTTGCTCCTTTTGTACCATTTGGAAATTATATGCCCAATCCTTCACAGGCAACTCTAGAAAAAGTTAAAGTCATTTTACCTGATGGCACTCAAGCTAATGTCAAAACATTTCCACTTAATCATTCTGAAGTAATTACATATCCAAGTACTGGTGATCCTGCACTTGATGCTGAAGCATTTAGAAAATGGCAATTTATTAGATTGCCACAAGAACTTGGGGGGGACAAACAAAATGTTTCAGCTTTTAGAGCATACAGCATGGTGTGTCTTCATCTTTGGTGTTTATGGAAATACTGGCCAGAAGAAGGAAGAAAGAGAGGAGAATGTCCTTGTCATGGAAGCATGTATGATCCTACTACTGGTACCGCATTTGCTGGACCTGCATCATTACAAGCTGCACCATCTGATACATTACCAGAATTAAATTTTGAAGTTGACGCAGATGGCTTTTTATGGGTTTTACCGCCAACATGGGGTGTGAATGACAATGGAGTAATTGGATATGGCCGTTTCGCTTCATAGACGTACTGGCGCAGTTGCCTTTTTCTACTGGCTTTGGGATGGACTAGACAGAACAATCTTTACTGCAATTAAATTTTCATTTCCTGCAAGATTTGTAAGTCCATTTGGATTTTTGGGAATGCTTACATTTGTTGTGTTTGTAATTCTTGGAATCTCAGGAGCGCTTTTAATGTTTTACTATCAACCAATGTTGGATAGAGCATGGGATAGTGTACAATTCATAAATGATGAAGTTCCATTTGGTTTTCACATTAGAAATATTCACTATCATGGCTCCAACGCAATGGTACTTTTAGCAATTTTGCATATGTATTATCAATACTTTAGTGGAAGATACAAAATTAGAAATGAAATTTTATGGGCAACCGGTGTTATACTGGGAACTGTTACAATTCTAGAAGCATTTACTGGCTATGATGTTATCTTTAGTGAAAGAGCAGAACTTGCAATCAGTATTGCTGCATCTCTTACCACTTCAATTCCTATAGCTGGACCAACTATCCGTGATGCTATGTTTGGTAGTGGATTTTCAGATTTTGTATTGCGATTTTATGCACAACATGTATTTCTCTTGCCTCTTGTGATGCTTGGATTGATGGCAGTACACTTTCCCAGATTCCTTGTGTTTGATGTGCCGATGGTTATGGCAATAGGCGGAGCAATTTTGCTTACTGGCGGTGTATTTCCGATTGATATGGGATTCAAGTTTGAACCTACAGTTCCGCCTGGAATTACTGTACCTGAATGGTATCTTACAGGATTGTATGCATTTTTGAGAACACAATATGACAAGTTTGTTACAGGTGTACTTTGGCCAGGACTATTCATTGCATCATTTTTACTGATTCCGTTTATTGATAGATATAAAAAATTCTCTTGGAAAGATCGTCCAATAATCACCGCATTTGGTATTACTGGAATAGCTCAAATCATGGTTACTACGTATTGGGGGTTCTACATTCCATCTGACACCACCATACCTCTAGTAGAACGTTTGGTAATTGATCCAGTGTTTCTATACACTGTAATGATATTGCTAGTTCCACTAGGATTTGGATTCTCATATATGATGATAAAACTTGCAAAAGAATCTGAAAGAAAAGCTAAACTTGCAAAAGATAAGGGCCCAAAGAAAGTAGCGACAATTAATCTTTCACAAAAATGGATTAACTGGGTAATTATTGCACTATTGGCATTTCAGGTATTTCTAAACATTGCAGCATATAATGCGGCCTTAACTGGAATGAAAAATATTTCATTATTCTTTATAGGAATAATATTGATAGTATTTGCTGGATTCTTCCATGTTTACAGATATGGATTAAACCAAGCAAAGAATGCTCCACCACCACCACCTGTACGTATACATGAAGAAAAACCAAAGGAACTAGCACAATCAGTTCCAGACACTGTAAAACTTCCAGAAAGCAAGTCTGTAGATGATGGTAAGAAAGAAATAAAAGAAATTGCTTCACAAGTAACACCACCAAAAACTCAAGCTGATTTGGGAGTTGGTACTAACACCATTCCAGATTTTAGTTCTTCAGATCTGAAAAAGCCATAATCTTTTAAAATTCTAAAAAAGCTTTATAAGAACTCTAAAGACCTACAAAAATCGTTGAGTGCAACATCAAGTCATGCATATGGCATAGGGGTGATGGCAGTTATTATTGGCGTATCAGTAGGAGTGGTTTTTTACACATCGTTTTACCTCCCAGAATCTTTATTGAAACCATCAGTAGATGAACATATTTTACATCCAGTCAAAGAGACTATTATTGAAATGATTGAAGGCTCTGCTAGCTCTGCTCAACAAGATAACTATGTACCAAAATTAGTAAACATACAGTTAGGAATTGACAATCTCGTACTTTGGAAAAATGTTGATACTACTGCACATACGGTTACTCCAGATCATAGAGCTGAAGATTCGTATAGTGGTGTCTTTGGCTCCCAAGGTGTTATAAAACCTGGATATGATTACGAATTTTTATTCACAGAACCTGCAGTAATAGAATATCATTGTGAACCACATCCATGGATGAAAGGTAAACTGGAAATTACAAAACAAAGATTCTAGATAGAATATTTTGCAAATATTATCTTACTATCAATTTCTTTATGTTGTTCAATAATTGACGCTCTGAATTTTATCTCATGTATCTGTTTTGGTTCAAATTCTATTATCGCAGTAAAATTTGCTTTATTTTCAGGCATAACCTCTTTGTTGATAAACAATCTTGAAACATTTTGTGATATTTTCTTTCCATTATATGATTTGTAAATTATATGTTCATTAGAATCTAAAATTTGTGTATTAATTACAACACCATCGTATCTTCCTGGATATGATACAGAAATTGTCCCCTTAATCTCTAACTTTGGATGAATCTGTTTTGGTTCCAAATTAAATTCAATATCTTTCACGTAAACAACGTATTCAAGTCTGCATAAATAATTTTGTTAAAACGGGCCGGAAGGGCTTCGATCCCTTGACCACTGGATTAGAAGTCCAGCACTCTATCCAAGCTGAGCTACCAGCCCAAGAATCTAAAAATTAATTGTCATTTTAAGGGTTTACAACCATTTTTTTTTGTAATTCTCTCTTTCCATTTTAAATAAAAACTGCTGTGCATACCCAGCGTATGGTCCAAAATGTTTTACAATCTTCTCATGTAATATGTTATATTGTTTTTCTGTGATTGATTTTGTTTCAATTTCAAATTTTTCTAAATAGTACTTTTTTAAAATTTTAATCATCCATGTATCTAATGGAAATGCTTCTATTTTTTCAAGTGAAAATAATAAAATACAATCTGCAACTTTATTTCCCACTCCTGGTACAGTTAGAATCATTTCTTTTGCATTATGATAATTTGATTTTCTTAGATAATCAAAATCTATCTGTTTTGATTCAACCATTTTTGCCGCATCAATTATGAATTTTGCTCTATATCCAACACCACAATTTTGAATCTCTTGAATAGATGCATTTGCTATTTTTTTTGGCTCGGGAAAAATATAAAATTCTTGACTATCGAATTTAATTTTTGTACCAAATTTTATTGATATTTTTTCTAAACTTGATTTAATTTTCTGAATATTGGAATTTGAAGAAACAATAAATGATATAAAACACTGAAATGGATCTTGTCTGATCAATCTTAATCCAAGATATTTTTTTACAGCAAGTTTTGTTGTTTTGTCTTTTGAAATTGATTTAATTATTTTTTCAATGTTATCATTGCTTCTAAAAAAATCATATTTTTTATTACTATATGATATGACATTTCCTGAATTATTTATTTTTAAAATATCTTGACCATTAACACCATACCAAAAATCATCTTGTTTTTTCCAAAGAAAAACTTGCCCACTATTTATTGTGTTTTCTATGTTGATTGTACTATAATCTATCATCTCAGATAGTAATTATTTCATTTACATCTGGAGCATGTGTATCAAAACCAAATTTCTCATGAATTTCCTGAGCAAATTTTTTACATGATTCAGAGTCTCCGTGAACTGTTAAGACTTTAGGATTACCTTTGATTTTTTCAATTATTTCAAAAAGTTCATTTCGATCTGCATGACCTGAAAATTCAAATTGTTTTACCTCTGCAGCAACTCTTAGATCTTTTCCTCTGGTGGATACTTTTCCTGTATCTAGTAATTTTTTTCCAGGAGTTCCTTCACCCTGGTATGATACAAGTGCAATTCCGTTGTTGCTGTTAAATGAAAGCTCTTGCAAATAATATGTTGCATTACCTCCTACTAGCATTCCAGCAGGTGAAATAACAACACATGGTTCCTCCAAAGCATGCTTTCTTTTTTCATGATCTCTTATTGCAACTGATTCATTGATTGCATCTGCAAACACTTTTGGATCTCTTAGATATTCTGGATGATTAAACATTATTTCATTTACTTTTAGTGCCATACCATCCATTATAATTTTATGTTTAAAGTTTGAACTTCTCAAAATGCAAGCCATTTCTTGAGAACGTTCAACTGAAAATGATGGGATAAACAATATTCCTTTTCTATCCATAACCTCATTTGCAAATTCGATTAATTCATTTTCTGATTTTTTTCTTGGTTTTTGTTCTGTTTGAGAATATGTGCTTTCAATGATTAAAAGATCAATATCTCCTATATCCAAATCTGCCTCACGCAGCATTCTTGAACCATGCGTTTTGATATCGCCAGTATAGAAAAGTTGTTTCTTCTGAGACTCTACTAATACCGAACCTCCACCTATAACATGTCCTGTCTCTCTTAATTCAAAAGTTGCATTGCCTTTGGTAATTTTCTGTCTGAATCCTACCTCCTTTGCATTTCGCATCATATTGTTTAATTCAGGCTGTCCAAATGGCTGAGCATCTTTTGTAATTTTTAGCATATCTTCTATGAGCAATCTTGTTAAATCAAAAGTTGGTGGAGTTGCATAAACATCTGTATTCCCACTTACAAATAGAGATGGTACATTTCCTGAATGATCAAGGTGAGCATGAGTAATGATGATTGCATCAAGATCTT
>CAZDPM010000027.1:0-14788 GCA_964507355.1 uncultured Nitrosopumilaceae archaeon | reverse complement strand
TCTCCGGATCACATTTCCTGTATGGAGGGAGGAGTTTCCTCTGCCGTAGCAGCGTATCGTGCTCCAGCTCACACATTATAGTGATATTGATGATTTAATTTGAAGATTGCCTTTCTGGCTTTTTACCTATGATAAATAATGTTCCAAATTCTCGCTTCCATTTTTTCTTATTTTTTAAATCTTTCACGTGTTTTATTTTTGTCTCAAATCCTACATCTTTAAAAAATTTTTTCCATTCTTGTTTTGAATGCAAATGCATTTGAATTTTCATCATTTTTGCCCATTTTGTCGTTGCTGCATTATCTGAATAAAAATCAGTTCCACAAAAAAACCTCCCACTTGGTTTTAATAATTTGTATATTTTTTTAAGAGCTAACTCTATTGAATCAACATAATATAGAGATTCCATTGAAAATATTACGTCGAATTTATTATTGAATTTAAAATCTTCGATATTTTTGTTAAAGTATTTTTCTTTATTGGTTTTTTTCTTTTTATTAGCTTCTATGATCATATTTTTACTTTTGTCTATGCCTACTGCTTTTTTACAATAAGGATCTTTAGAAATTCTTCTAACTACCCACCCATTTCCACATCCAAAATCTAAAAACAAAAATGGTTTGTCAAAAGAAATTGTTTTTAAAATTTTTATTACATTTTTTCCATGTTCTTTTTCCATCAAATCAGCTCTTCCATTTTTAGCCCATTTATCAAAAGTCTTACGTACTGGATCCATTGTTTTTTATTCTCGTTTTCTAATTATAATCTTCTTACTGAGCTTTGATATGAACGACTTGTGCGTTTTGTTTAAATGTAAATTTTCAAATAATGTTTTGAAAGTAAATTGCCAGATGAATCATGTCGTAATTGTGGGGGAATGCTATCTGATTACTCTAAATGTGTTCAATGTAATAAAACAATCCAGATGATCTGTGCTTCTTGTAGTACTAGAACCATCGAACAATTCCATAGTTTTTGTATTGCAAAGAAAAGTCATAGTAATAACCCTGTACTGGAAAGTAAGGTTACTTTTTTGACAACTATTGCATAATAGACCCAATTTTTATGAATAATTTCTCAAATGTTGGGCAAAATAGTATTACTTACTTTTGCTTTTTACTAGATTGAATAACTGTCTAACTGCTAATTTAGGATGATGGGTTGCCAATTTTATCATATTTGATAATCCAAAATCTGCTTTGATAAAATCTAAAAATTCTTCAGGTCTTAATTCTTTAATTATGTCTAATTCTTTGTCCCATTCGTCATCTGTTAATCCTATCCATCTATCTTGAACTTTTCCTGCTGATTTGATTTTTGCTTGAATTTCTTTTTTCCAAATTTCCTCATAAGGATACAATGCATCTTCATTAGTAATTCCTGATTTTATTGCACTTGATGCTACCTTTCCTGCAACTCGTCCGTATTTTATTGCGTATCTAATTCCTTCTAACACTAGTGGATTAGCTTGACCTGCAGAATCTCCTACAAGAATCAGATTATTGTAAACTGTTTTTCTAGATAGTCCATCATTTGGAATTAACCCATAATGAAATTCAACGATTGAAATTTTTCCAAGTTTTTTAATTGGGCCTAACTTTGAATCCATCAACTCTTTTAATCTCTCAGTTGGATCTACTATTGACTCTGGTTTTCCTACTCCTACTCCCACTCTTACAATGTTTTTTCCAACAGGAAAAATCCATGCATACCCTGCCGGAGAATATTTTTGACCTACCATTAACCACCATGTTTCAGGATCTACGTTTTCTGCACTCACTTCGTATTCTGCACCTGCCCCAAATCGTTTCCATTGTGTTACAAACCCCATAGCTTTTGAAATCGTTGATGAAAATCCACTGGCGTCAACTATTATTTTAGCATGAAATATTATGTTTCCTTCCTTGTTTGTTCCGCTAACTCCTACTATATCCCCCTCTTTGTTTTTTACCACATCTTTAATGTTGGTTTTAAGAAAAATATCGGCGCCTTCATTTTTTGCTTGTTCCGCTAACCATCGATATGTTTTTCTTACATCTAGAACTGCAGCATGTGAAATTGTATCTGAAATGGTTACTTCGTTATTTGGTGAACAAAATGAGTAATTTTTAATTGGATTATAGCAGTCCTCTGGAATGCCAAATTCTTTTATATTTTGTATCCATGTTACTCCGCTAGTTCTGACTGACTGTGCAATCGTTTCTTCTTTTTCTATAAGTGCAACCTTGATTCCGCTTTTTGATGCTTCAAATGCTACAGATGAACCTGCAGGTCCTCCACCAACTACTACTAAATCATAATGATACTCTGATACCAACTTCAATTATTAATTTATCCTAGGATATAATTTTGAGGTATGCTTTTTATCTTGATAACTATTTCTTTAAAATTGGATTTCCGACTCCATCATTTTCTCTTTCTGGATCAAATGTACTCATGTGTCCAAGATCCCTGTGCATGAAACTCTGATTTTCTCCTTGCTTTTTTCTACAGAATTTTCCGTGTATTGTTTCTTCTATCTTTAATGTATCTTCATTTTCATGAAATAAACGTTTTCCACAATCAGGACATATCAATTCAGGCATGAAAGTTCTTTACATCAAATCTATTTAGATGTTTCAGAAATTCTCTAGAAATTTATTTTAATACCTTGTTTTTAAACCGAAACTTTAGATGCTTATTTTATTTATACATTGTAATGACCGAGTCTGACGCTGCTTCTTTTGTATTTTGGTCTATTATTACTGCAATAGTTATGAGTGTAACTGGATTTGCCTACAAATCTCATACAATGAAAAGAAAAAATCGTCTTTGATCTAAAAAATAACTATCCTTCAGAAGCTGTTTTTCCACCATCTACATTGAGAATGGTTCCTGTGATCCAATTAGCTTCATCTGATGCTAAGAATAATGCCGCATTTGCAACATCAGTGGGTTCACCGATTCTTGCCAATGGTAATCTTTCTTCTAAAACTTTTCTTGCTTGTGGATCATCTAAATATGGTTTTATCATTCCAGAATTAATAATTCCTGGGTTTACACAATTACATCTAATATTTTTTCTTGCATATTCTACTGCAATTGATTTTGTAAACATTGTTATTGCAGCTTTCGTAGCTGAATATGCTGCTAGATGAACTCTTGGTATTGCTCTTTCACTTGAGATTGAGCCGATGTTTACAATTGCCCCTTTTTTAGTATCTGACATTTTATTTAATACAGCTTTTGTTATGTGAAAAATTCCAAATAAATTAATGTCGATTAATTTTCTAATTTCTGAATCTTGCATTTTATGAAAGTGAATTGGGTCGTTGATTGCACCTGCATTATTTACCAAAATGTCTATTTTTCCATACGTGTCAATGATTTGATTAATGGTTTGCATTACTTGGGATTCATTAGTTAGATCACATGTCATTGAGGTTGTATATTTTTCATGTCCTATCTCTTTTCTTGCATTTTCTAGTCCTTCTAGATTCCTTGCAACAAGAATTACTTTAGCTCCTTCCTCTGCAAATCTTTTTGCGATTCCTTTCCCAATATCGCTTGAAGCCCCTGTTATTATTGCAACTTTATCTGTCAGCCTCATATTGTAGTTTTGTTGTTGTACTTTATAGAATTTTTGGTAAATTCTAGTCATGATTTTTAATTATTATGCTATGAATCGTTTATTTTTTTGATATGTGCTAAAATGCCTGTATAGTCCATTTCTCCAAATCCATTTTTTAAAGCATCTCTGTATATGTCCTCTGCTTTTTTGATCATTGATAGATTAATTCCAAGTGTTCTGGCGGTCTCTGTGATTGTACTGATATCTTTTTTCAAATTTGAAAGAGTAAATGTTGGATTAAATTCATTTTGAATCATTTTGTATGCTTTATTCTCACTCATTCCTGTTTTAAAATAAGTTGAATTCAAAACATCTAAGAATATCTTAGGGTCTACTTTTGCACTTTTTATTAATGTTATTCCCTCTGAGAGCGCAAGTGCGAGCATTGTGATTTGAAGATTCATTGCTAATTTTACTAGATGTGCGGTCCCATCAGCTCCCAAAAAAAATATCTTGTTTGCTATTTTCTCAAAAACCTTTTTGAACTTAACAAATGTTTTTTTATCTCCTGATGCCATTAACACCAATTCTCCTGTAATTGCCACATTTGGTCCGCCCATAACTGGTGTATCTAATTTAATTATTTTATATTTTAAAAATTTTTTCGAAATCTTCCTCGAATCTATTGGGCTTATTGTACTCATATCTGCAACCGTTAACCCTTTATGATTTCCATGAATAATTCCATTTTTGCCAAATGCAATTTTTTTTACTGCATCTGCATCTTTTACAACTGTTATCACCAAGTCTGACTTTTCAGCTACTTTTTTTGGTGATTCTGCAATTATTGCCCCCTTACTTCTCAATTCATTTGTTTTTTCTTTAGTTCTATTGTAAACTATTAAATTAAAACCGGATTTGAGTAAATGCAATCCAACAGCATTTCCAAGCATACCTGTTCCAATAATTCCAATTTTTACTTTCTTCTTTTCCATATCTATTTTTTAATGACGTTCCTCGTTTTTTATTTCCCATTCTCCTTTTCCAAATCTTGATGCCTCAAATTCTATTTGTCCTATGGTTTTTTCCTCTTTTCTAATTTTAGCATAATCAAATTTCTTAATTCGAAATATTTTTTCTTTAGGTTTGTATCCTCCTTCAATTATTTTTATTTTGAATCTCTTACTAGCTTTATTGATCATTTTTCTTGCAATCTGTACATCGCCAATCCATGAAAACATTTCAAAATCTCCAAAATTTTTTGTAGTTACAATGTATCCGTATAACCTTGCCTCCAATTTAGTTCCGTTTGCTTTGGCTTGTTCATTTAACCATGTGACTACCTCTTCGCCGTGTCCTTTTTCAATACCAAATGTTTCTGAATCTCCCATCTATGGAACATGATTATCTCAAACTATTATAATCATTATCAAACATTTGTTAAACTAAAATATTGATTATTCTGTTGAACTTTATGCTTACAGTTGACTGTAGAGATGTTGAATCGATAAAAGACGAATTAGTAGTTTATGTGTCGGATCAAGTTGCAGCAATCCCAACTCTGAAAAACCATGCTTTTATGCTATCCTCATTAGATGATGAAATAATCGATAAAGGTGTAGTGATAACTGCAATCAAAGAATTTTTGGGATCAATAGGAGAGGGGCATAACTTTGCTGTAATTTCTAATGATGATGTTATATCGATTAAATCTATTTATGGTAAAACCATTGAACGTGATTCACTTCCACCATCTAACATGTTTTCTTGTACTCATTGTGGATTTCTCACTAGATATGAGGTTGAACTACAAAACCACATGAAGATACATTATCTGTGATTCATCGAGGGTTTTGATGAATATCTGTTTTTGAAAAAATTTTGACCTATATTTGAGATCGATTTCTAAAAAATAATCTTGTTATAATTTTTACATTCTTGATTTTTAACAGGAACTTTATAAGATCATGTATTGAAAAGTAACTATGGTAAAACCCTCTAAAAATAACATTACAAAGGTTTACTGTGTAAAATGTGATTTAATATTTAATTCCCAAAAAAGGTTTGAAAAACATCTAGTTGAACATTCATCTTTGATTAAATATGAAATATGCCCTATTGATAGCGCTATTTCAAAATTTGTAAATATTTTCAAGAAAAAATTCTCACATAATTTGGAATAAGTTTTTTAAACAATTTTTTAATGCATATACTGTGGTTAAAAAAGGATTTTTTCTTGGCATTGGTATTTCAATTATTATTGTAAGTGTGATTCTTGTATATTCCCAATCTTCTATTCAAACTGAAAATACCGATGTAAGAATGCATGGCTCTGTTTCTACTACTATGGGGTCATCTGTTTTAGGATCACCGTCTGCACCAATCACAATTGTCGAGTTTGGTGATTATCAATGCCATCAATGTTATAATTGGTTTCATAATACAAAACCATCTATCTTTCAAAATTATATTAATACTGGAAAAGTTAATTTTGTTTTTGTTGATCTTGCCTTTTTGGGTAGGGATTCTCCAAAAGCAGCTCAAGCATCATACTGTGCTGAGGATCAAGGAAAATACTGGGAATATCATGATCAACTGTACACTTTACAGGAGTCCAAAATTGATAATGGTTGGGCAAACTCTGAACGACTAAAATCATTTGCGTTCAGTTTGGGTCTTGATTCTGAATTGTTTGATATCTGTCTGGATTCTGGAAAATATACCAAGAGGGTTCAATCCAATATTGCTGAGGCAAAAAAATTGGGCGTAACTGGAACTCCGACATTTTTTATTATAGGTCCTAATGGACAACAAGAAAAACTTGTTGGGGCACAACCATATTCAGTTTTTACAAAAGTTTTGGATCCAATGATTTAGAATGACACATGCCCTAAAATTCGTTTTTTCAAATCTAAATTACGTAGTTTTTGCATCTGTGATTTTTATAATAATGCTATTTGGGTTGTTGGTTCTATCTGAGTATATTTTTTTGGAACCCTATATTGTTGGGCATATTGCCCCTGGAATGGAGTTAGGTTTTATTTTGATTGTTATCCTCACTGCATTATCTGCATTGGTAATTCCAATGAATTTCTATAGAATAAATATTTTAAAAAAATCTAAAAGAAAAGTTACTGGTAGTGTTTTTGGTTCATTTATTGGTTCTATTGCTGGTGCCTGCAGTTGTGGTCCTATTGGGTTTGCAGTATTCTCAACCTTTGGCTCCGTGGGTGCAACTGGGTTTGCATTTCTTACAAATTATGAACTCCAAATAAGGATAGGTGCAATTGCATTATTGGCAATTACATATTTTACTACAGTCAAATCGCTGAAAATTGAGTGTAAAATTGTTTAAAAATATTAAATCATAATGTTTTTGGTTTTAGTTCTCATTTGAATTCATGAGTTAATATGGCTGTACAATAAATCCAAATTATGTTAAATGTTAAAGTTGGATTGGGTTTTTTTGTTCCTTTTGCAATATTAACTATAATGATTGCAGTTGATACATATCATTCTATTCAGTAATGCTTGGAAATTATTTAATTAAATTTCATAAGACCTAATGTTCTAAGAGATTAACCGTCAAATGAGTGGTCTGTGTTTTATTCAAATAATGATGTTATCATATCATAAATTGTTCCAAAAATAGAACTTAATACATTCGGCATTTATTTTACTTACAAAATTTGGATTTAAGATTAATGCTTAGAATATTTTACCCTACCCACATCTGGCTAATCTACTAAACTTATCATGTACTGTCTAGTATTGCATTAACTTCCTTTCTGTGTTCGATACAGTAAGGAGGGCTTTTTTTGCATTTTGGACAGTTTAGATATTTTCTAAAATCAATCATAAATCTGCTTTAATTCGGACTTAAAAGATCTTACGTATGAATCATCAGTGCTTGCAAATACTCGATCAACATCTCATATTGATTTGTCTAAGGTGAATTTAATTGTATAAAGATACACTAAAAGGGCAAATTTTTAAAATATTACAGATGTTAACTCATCGAGTTTGCTTGTTCTCTGCAAAGTTCGGCAGTGCATTTGCAGGTTGCATCACACAAACATGAACCATGCATTACACAGTCACATTCAGTACCAATTTGAGCAGATGCGGCACAACCACATGCGGCCTCTTCTTGATTATTAGTAACTGCTGGTGGAGGAGTTTGTTTTTGGTCTTCATAGACACTTCTGGTTTGTTCATAGTCAGATGTATCTGCAAGATATGCCTCACCTCTATTTGTTTGATAACCACCAGAAGAGGCACTGGTTTGGTAACTTACCAATCTACTTGGATCGATACCTTGTTGACCAACTGTTTGGTTCTTTAGTGCCCTATTACTGAAAATGAAAAATGCAATACCACCAATTGCAGCCATACCAGCCATTCCATAAACAATTGCAATTGGAAATCCACCTGTAGAAGTTGTACCATAATCTTTTGGAGGAGTTGGGGTAAGTCCTACAATTTCTAATCCATCAAGTACATCCAATGCACCAAATCCAATGGCGGCAATATTTCCTTGATCAGCTGATTGAACACTTCGAATAACATAATTTTGATCAGCTGCTACTTTTGCTTCAAAAATTCTTTCTACTTGTCTACCTTCTCTAAGACTACTTTCTCCCATTGTCCAACTAGATACAACGAATCCCGAGATTGATTGATCCAATCCAAATGTACCAGCATCTACATTAATTCCAGTAGGATCAAATAAGAAGTGCCAATTAGACATTGGTTGTTGTAAAATGAAATCGGCGTTAAGTAGACCTTTTGATAGTATTGAGTCAGCTTCAGTGTTTTGAAGTATTTCATAAACTGCTGGTTCTTTAGACTCTAACAAAGAGATAGGTATGTTAATTTCTACACCATCAATCACAATAGAGTCATTAGTACCCATGCCTCTCCAACCCAAATCAACTAAAGTACGAACTTGGTCTTTAGTAATGACATAGTCAGTTAAAGTTCCTTTTAGAATTACTTTGTAATCAACTGATGTCTGTAGATTTCTACCTTTGAGATGAAAATCATATGTCACATTTAGATCAGAAATACGAGCATGACTTCCATCATTCTGCATTTTTTTATTAAGGCTATCAATTAATTTTTGAACCCCAGGATTTGATGCGTCTGCAGTTCCACTTACTGTCCATTCTTTAGTATGTAATTCATCAAAAAGTTTTCCACCATTTGGATATTCAATAAAGATGGTTTTTAAATAACTGTAAGTAAAGGGAGATGTATCACTGTCAGGATTGATTTTAGCATCAACTTGTGCTGCCCAAATAGAAGAACTCGAACCAATAATAAATAAACTTGCTACTAAAACTGCTAAGAATAAAGCCCTAGACACAAATAAAATCGATTGTAATTAGTAATAAACTTATCCTCAAAAATAATATCATAAGTTTCTGAAAAAGTAATATGTAGTAACGACAAATGACTTTTCGGTTTAGGAGAAAATGAAATGATTACAGTATTAGCAGGTGGAACAGGTTCAGTAAAGCTAGTTAGAGGACTAGTATCGCAGGAATCCAAAGTCAACGTAATTACTAATGTAGGAGATAATTATTGGCTTTATGGATTATACGTGTGTCCTGATATTGACACCATCATCTATGGTTTAGCAGATTTACTAGATCAAGAAAGAGGATGGGGGGTTAAAAAAGACACATTCAATTTTCTAAGACAAATGGAAGTATTTGGCGAAGAGACATGGTTTAGAGTTGGAGATAGAGATGCAGCAACTCATTTGATTAGAACAAATATGTTAAAAAATGGTAAAAATTTAAGCGACATTACAAAATGGATGTGTGAAAAATTTGCAGTCAGTGCAAACATTATTCCAGTGACAGATAACAGTATCGAAACAAGAATAACCACAGATAAAGGAGAGTTACATCTTCAAGAGTACTGGGTAAAACATCGTGGACGAGATCCAGTAGAAGGAATTCAGTATATCGGATCTGACAAAGCACGTCCAAACCCCGAAGCAGTAAATGCAATTCATGATGCAGATATGATAATTTTAGCGCCTGGAAATCCATTAACATCAATTGGGCCTATGTTACAAATCAAAGGAATTAGAAAAGAGCTCTCTAAAATTAAAAAGAAAGTTGTTGCGGTTAGTCCACTTATAGGTGATAAAGCCATTAGCGGACCTGCTGCAAAATACATGGAAGCAGCTGGAATTGAAACAAATGCATATGGTCTTGCAAAAATGTATTCAGACGTATGTTCAAACATAATAGTAGACACAAAAGACAGACTACTTGTAAAGAAAATTCAAAGTCTAGATATGAAAGTATACGAAACAAAGATTATCATGAATAACAAATTAGCTGAAGACGCATTAGCAAATTTTATTCTAAAACAAATTCACGTATAATTTGAAAATTGCAGCAATCATTCCTGTAAAGACTTTCTCATTAGCAAAAACACGCTTAGATTTATCATTACAGCAAAAAGAAGAATTATGTAAAATTATGTTAGAAGAAATTCTACATATTTTATCAATTTCACCACAAATTGATAAAACTGTAATTGTAACTAAAGAAGTAAAAGCAATGGAACTCGGTAAAAAATACAACACCATAATCATCTCAGATAATGAAGAAAAAAGTGTAAACAATGCCGTTGCACTAGCTGACAAATATCTTCTAGAAAATAAATTTGATGCATCAATTGTTTTCCCACAAGACATACCATTCATCAAAACTCAAGATATCGATTTTTTGTTAAACTACAAAATTCCACCAAATTTTGCAATAGTTGTACCATCTAGAAGATTTGACGGTACCAATGCGCTAGTAAGAATGCCAATAAATTTGATGATTACACATTATGATGAAGACAGTTACAAAATTCATATGAATACAGCAAAAGAACACACAAGAAATGTAGCACTAGTTTTTGTAAAAAGAATAATGTTGGATGTAGACAACATGGATGATCTCAAATTTCTCTTAGAACAAGATGAGAAACCAGAGATTTCAAATAAAATTAAAAACATTTTAGACTCAAAATAAGAAAAAACAATATTTTTTGTAGATCGAATATTTTGAGCAAATATCACCAGCAAGTTTATAAGAAATAATTTAGCAATGGTTATATATCAGAATAAAAAATTTTGAAGGAAAAAATATGGTTAAAAATGTAAATCCAAAAGACAGGTGTCCAAGATGTGGTCAGGGCGCATTAGTCACAGATGCAACTACTGGAGAAAATTTCTGTGGAAAATGCGGTTTTGTAATTACAGATAAAGTTGATGAATCAGGACCCGAGTGGAGGTCATTTTCTAACGAAGGAGAGAACAAAAGCAGAGCAGGGGTACCAACTTCATTAGCAATGCACGACATGGGATTAGCAACAGTCATCAATCCTCAAAACAGAGATGCAACAGGCAAGCCCCTCACGTCTGCGATGAAAAGCACTATAGAAAGATTGAGAACATGGGATAGTAGAAGTCAAGTTCATGAACCAGTCGATAGAAATTTCAGACAGGCGTTTAGTGAGCTTGATAGACTAAAAGACAAATTAGCAGTAGGGGATGCAGTCATTGAAAAAGCAGCTTATATTTATAGAAAAGCGTTAGAAAAAGGACTTGTGAGAGGTCGTTCAATTTCAGCACTCATTGCTTCTGCACTGTATGCTGCATGCAGAGATACTGAAACACCTAGAACTTTAAAAGACATAGGACATGCTAGCAACATTAAACGAAAAGATATTGCAAGATGCTATAGATTACTATTAAGAGAACTCAATTTAAAAATGCCAGTAGTTGATCCTGTAAAATGCATATCCAGAATTGCAAGTAAGGCAGGACTATCTGAAAAAACAAAAAGAGCTGCTACTAAAATTTTACAAACAGCCGAAGAGCAAAAAATATCTGCAGGAAAAGATCCAATGGGATTAGCTGCTGCTGCACTTTATGTAGCATGTGTTACAAACGGTGAAAATAAAACTCAAAGAGATGTAGCAGAAGCAGCTGGTGTAACAGAAGTCACAATAAGAAACAGGTACAAAGGTTTGAAAGTTGCATTGAATCTCTAAATGTTGTTTAAAATAAATACAAAAAGCAATTTCAATAAATATCAAAAATTAGGCAAATAATATTATTCAGATTTTGCGCTTTATTTTGGTCGTAATCCTAAATTTCATTTGTCAATGTTTTCTATCAGTTCAAATAATAGAGATCAAAACATAGCAAAGTTAATTTTTTAGAATTGAAGATGAGTTAAACTATATCTCAATAAAGTAAAGACATATTCAAAAGTTATTGTGATTTGTTCAGAGTTGGACTCTCAAAAATGATTTGTTGAACATTATCCAATTTTCTTTTTATTCCAATACAATACTTGCATCTCCAGCATTATTTCAATTAATCCAAGATGATAAAGTGTAAAAGAGGTCCCACTTCAAGCTGTTTGGATTCAATTCATTAAATGTGAATCTTTTTTTGAATTAAAATAATTAACCAGTACTACAAAAACAGAAAACGCACCAGAAATGAAAAATATTATCTCCATAGTATTGATTAGAGAATGAGAAAATGCAGATTCAATTGCAATGTCATTAATTTGAGATATAAAATTTGCATAAGAAAATATAAAATAATTTGTTCCCCAATGAACAAGAATTGCAGTTATTAGACCAAATCTAACATATAGCCATCCAAGTATTATTCCACTCACACTAGCTTGTACAAATTTACCTTCAGTCCAGGGTTCACCAGTCATGATGTGAGCTAGTCCAAAAAATACGCCAACTAAAACTATCAAAAATAAAGATTGTTTAAGATCAGATATGTGTAAGTAACGATATGGATTCCAAAGTGATCTAAAAAAATGCTTTAGAGACAGTTTATGAGAGTAAAATACAAAGAGAGGTATCCCAATTAGTACAACTCGAAATCCAAATTCCTCAACAATTGGAGAGAGGCTGACATACAAAAATTGAGTCAAATTATTATCAATTGGTGGAGGAATAGTAGTTATTCCAAATCTCTGTTGAATGAAATCAATAACTATAGATAATAAAATAATGATTGAAAACCACTTAGTAATTGCAAGCATGTAGTTTGATTTGGTTTCAAATTTCCCATGACTCAAATTCAATGAAAGTACTTTTAGAAACCCATTATCAGGTCCAAACATAGCGATAGCAAAAAGAACTGCGTAAATTGACCATAATACAATGAAAGCATCACCTATTTCAACATCATTTGGAATTAGATATCCAATCGCTTTAAAAAGATCAAGATCTTTTAACGGATATTCAAAATTTATGTCATCACCGATATCAGTATGGAATACAACAAATAATCCAAATGGAAACGACAACAACATCATGCCAAAAATGACAGATAAAAGTGCCAAATGAGGAATCCTCATAATTTTAAGTATTTTGTTTGGAGATTGCAATGTATATCTAATGAAGTTCGATGCTAGATTCAGGAAATCCTAAATGGATTAAAGTTTCCTTAATCGTGTCTCTATGATCACCTTGAAGAAATATGTAGCCATCTTTTGCAGTTCCACCGCATGCATATTTGTTTTTTAATTCTTTCGCAACAGTTTCCAAATTATTTAATTTTGGATCTAATCCTTCAATCATCGTTCCTTTTTTCTTGAATCGTCTAGTTTCTAAACGAATTATAATTTTTGTACTATCTTTAGCAAGTTCGCCACAAGCGCATAGATCTTCGGGTAGACCACAAGTATTACAAATTACCGCCATACGTTCTAAATTAATTCAATTTTACGCACTATTAAGCCTTGTTTGACACAACAAAGAGATTGTAAAATGATGGTATTTTTTAAAGAGAAATTACAACTAACCACATGTCAAAAGATCTTACAAAAAAAGCAGCAGAAATGCTATTGAATGGAGCGACTTTACTAAGTGAGCCATGTCCATACTGTTCAGGAGTAAGAGTGATGAAAGAAGGTCATGCATTATGCATTAATTGTGGAAGAGAACCCGAGAAAAAAGAGATTCCATCAGAGATTAAGCAAAAAATAGAAAAAACAGGTATAATAATTACATTGGAAAAAAAACTTTCTGATCTATCTAAAGAATTAGAACAGGAAATAAATCATGAAAAACAACAAGAAATTCTAAGATCCATTAATTTGGTTATTGAAACAATAGAAAAATTGAAAAATAATCACGTATCAAAAAAATAATAATTCTAAGAGCGTAATAATAAGATTGGTACTTTTACACTAGCGGTTATTGATTTTATTATGTACTCATAATGATCATTTTCAAATTCAGATAGATGGGGATGATCAAGGATCAGAAGATCACATTTTTTTTCTTTTACAAAATCTACAATCCAATCAGAAATAGAATCAGTCAATGCAACTTTTGTTTTTATTGAAACACTTTTTTCTTTTGCAATTTTTTCAAATTTTTCAAGATTTTTCAAGATTTTTTCTTTAGTTTTAGCATATGCTTTTTTATCAGTACTAGTTTCAAAAAAAACAAATTTTGACGGTTTTTTATAAACACAATCAACAATAGTGATATTCCCATTAAATTTTTGTGCGATGGTTAGACCAACTAGAAAAGATTTATTCTCAAATTGTTTTGTAATAAAAGCAACAACTATGTTTTTGAACATAAATCGCTTAACACGATACCATATTAAAAGAAATCATATCCAAAAGGTCAAAATTCCCAATACAACACTCATCACAATAAAGATGGTAATTGTATATGTTTGATATTTTTTTGCCTGTGTTTGTTCATGATATTGTCTTGGAGTTACACCAAGCGCAAAAAAGACAATCATAGTTCCTAAGACAAGCCCCAGAATGTTCGCTATTGTTAGGGTTAGAGAATTAATGAACATGTCATAGTCCAACATAGCAATCGATATTCCAGTAACTACTGCTGGTGGAACTAATGCCGCAGCAATTGCCACACCTACAAGAATACCAGGGATATCGGAAGACATTGCAATACCTCCAGCCAAACCTAAAAGAATTGCAACTAACAAGAATACAGGTGTCATTTCAGTTCTTGCAAGAATCTCAGGAGTCATATCTAATTCGATAAAAGACGATGCAATTGCAGTCAATCCTGCACCGATTGCAATTATCACCAATGTTAAAATTAATCCAGACTTTGCAGCTTTGTACATTTTTTTTGGCTGACCTATCGCAGCATTAAAAGAAAATGCAGTTATTGGACCAAGTAAAGGAGATAACAACATTG
>CAZDPM010000026.1:0-14975 GCA_964507355.1 uncultured Nitrosopumilaceae archaeon | reverse complement strand
TCATATTTGTTGTGGAGACAGATAATCGAAGTAGGATTTACAAATAGATAATCAAGAGATAGCAGTATTTGAAATAAATACATGAGGCCACAGTGGGATAAACGTCAAGACCCCCTGTCGAAGTCTGTGGAATTACTATTGAAGATGAGAATAAATGGTTCACTTTGATCCAAAATGCAAGTGAAAAGATATGAGTGAATTTGACATATGGAATGTTTTGGTATCTTTAGGCTTATCGTCATTAGTAGGTATTTCAATTGCTGTTTTTTTCAGATATAAAGTAAAACCAAAATTTGAAATTATTTTTGATGACAATAGACAATCTAATCTAAATTTGATTTTTAATGGCTTACAATGGTTTGATGCTGATTTTGAATCATTTTACACGATAGTTGAAAGAGACATTACACCATTAACAAAATATAATGAAGAGATAGTTCCAAGCCCAAAAATTAAACCAATTGATGAATTAGAAGACGATGATGCAGTTGATCTAGGAACAATGATGAGAATGGATAAAAAATTCCTAGAAGTTAAGGACACCCTAGATTCAATATTAAAAAGAATGAGAGAACAACATACTAAATTTTTAAAAGATTATCACATATATCTAAATTATCTCCATGATGATTTTTTAAGAAATATTTCAAAATATTATTTTACAACTACAGATTACTGTGAATATGTTTTGAACAAACAAAATTATTACAGTATAGGAATAGATAGAAAAAAATTTGCTACAAAAATTATTGCGTATTTAGAAAAAGATTCAGGAATTGAAAGAAGAGAAAATAGTATTGAAAAATTTATTTCTAAATGGAGAAAACGTTATCCAGACATATGAAAGATTTAGTTCAAAAGAACTATTTTTATTCAAACATATAATTCAGAAATTATGACCAATGAAATTGGAAAATGTAAGAGGTGCGGTCATGACAAAATTCGACACAAGTGGACAGTCAAACACGATGTTTGGTGGAGAGGTAGTTTTCTAGTTCCACATGTTCATTCGTGGGGTCAATGTTCAGAATGTGATTGTGACAAATTCAAGTAATTTAGATTAGTACGGTATTGTTTTTAGGCATTTCTGACATTGAAAAGTGTCTTGTGTCAAATCCATTTCTCAAAGTCCTTTATGCAAAACATGGTAAACATCACAACCAGTCCCCCTCCCCACCAAATAGCAACAAAAACTCGTAAGGAATATCTAAAATGCTCATTTTCTAGCCTCATAGTATTGTTTTTGGTATTCTTTGATGTGTTCTTGGTTCTTATCCCGCCATTTCTTTTGTGATTTCTTTTTAGCTTCTCTTTTTTCTTCTTCGGTTCTTTTTGGTTTTAATATGCGATTTTTTAGATAATAGTTTCTTTGTCGTATCTTGATTAACAATAAATGATCATAGTAGTATTGTTGTCGTTTTTTCTTTAAAAATTCAGCATAGTGTTTATCTGCAAATTCGGATAGACTCATCATATTTAATCCCAAAAAAATTCGTCCAAAACCTTACGGTGTAACCGTCTTTATTTTAGTTCTAATTAAATTTTTTTTATAACAAGTGAAGCGTTTCTGCAATCGCTCATTGATGAGGTTGGGTTATCAAGTATGGAATAGATTAGTTTTAATTTTGATTGTAATTCGTTTGTTGGTAGAGTTGTTAACTCGTTACTCATTTAGATAGCCTCTTTTTGTTTAGATGTATTGGTTCTTGAAAATATTCTTTTTGCAAATTATGCATCACCACAAAAGATATCACCATGGCGTGGGGTTTGTCTGTAAAGCCGTCTAGGCATGACATGATAATACCTCCTTGTTAAGTGGAACATCACATACACATATCCAACAGCCTGAACAATAGTTTACAATTGACCCGTTAAACAACTTACCTTTTGAAAAAACAACACTGTCACCACACACATAGCAATCTAGACCTTCAATTGGTTGTGAATGTGTCACATTATCAAGATCAATAAACTTTGATTGCCCTTCTCGATATTCAACTAATAATATCGGTATGTTCTTGACTAATGGGTTATGTTTTGATAAATCTGGAAATTTTTGTAATTCTTTTGCATAATCCTCATTTTTTAAAATGAATTGTTTTAACCCTACTGGCAGTTTACCTGTTTTTAACGCATATCCTAATTCATAATTTATTCGTGATGTTTGATAACCAGGATCCCATTTATTGATTATTTTTATTGCTTCTTGTTTTGATATCCTCTTTACATTCATTAGATATCTTGCAATAACTAACCCCAACATTCTGTTTGATTTGTATAATGGTGGACCAGACAGTATATTTTCAATCCAAGAATAATTAGACGGTTTTATAACAAACGAATTTTCTATACGTCTTTGTTCATTGATAATTGTTTTAAAGTGGCTCTTAAACGGCATAATGGTTATTGACACTCTTTTATGATCCCATGGTTCGAATAATTCAACATCTTTACCACTTTTAGAATTTATTGTAAATGGAACACGGATCAATGTATTCTTCAAACCTGGATGGTTAGATTCATCAGCTTTGTTATTTGTGAGAAATCTGGTGGCAAAACTCAAAAATGTTTTTGAAATAAATTCTCCGTCATATCCACTATGAGTTAAACCAACCATTGATTCAATCAATATTGGTTGAATAACCGCATACCCACGACCCGTAAATATTATCAATGGTCTACCACCAAGTGTGTTGAATATTCTGTGTTTTACAAAGTCTAATTGTGTTATATCATCTAGATCAATGAAAATAGCATTTGGTCGAATCTGTTTTATCTCATTCTGTCCAAATAATGATATTCTACAATCTACAAATCCAACTCTTTCAAAATGAAGTAATATTTCTTCAATGGAGTTAACCATTATTTGTGCCCCTGTTTTGGCCTGAATTGTTCTAGGAAAATATGGTTCCTCAAAACATTCTAGTAGATATTCCAATGATAATTTCACTTTATCAAATCTGTTTATTGTAATCAGCCTCCATTAAAGATAAAAAAGCAAATTTGGGGGTGTGCCTTACTGGGTTTAGGCATAAAAAAATAGTTTCAACAAGGTATTTTGCTTTTTTATCTATGGCGCACACCCCTGTTTTTGCTTTCTTTTCTCTCATTTTTCAAACTCCATTTCTGCAAGAAGTTCTTTGGCTTCATTTGTTAGAAACCACTTGAAAGTATCTTTTAGTTTGATTACACTCATTGGTTTTGTAGTTGCACTTTCTTTTTCAAATTCAACGAGTTCTAACAATTCCATCATTCGCATGTTTTTTCTTGCGGTTGGTGGAGATACTTTTGAAAATTCTACAAGCTCTTCAACAGTTATTCTTTCTTTTGATAATAATAGTTTGAATAGATCAACCCTATCTCTTTTTGCTGAATTAATTGCAACGTTGAACACAACTTTAAGATCATCATTTTCTATGTGGTTTCGACCATACAATACGGCATGACCTCTGGCCAAGTTATACAAAGCCGATGATGCTCTGCTAGGGTCTTCTATTATTGGCCTTTCAAAGTTATAGTTAGTTCCAGTTTGCCCGTCTGTATGCCATGAAGGAACACTGGCCCTAAGCTTGCTTAGTAGTATCGCACAGTCAATTATTTTGTTTAATGTGTCTTGACTATCGTTGATTTTATCCCATTTTATTTTATCTTGTGAATCGATGTATTTCCAGAACTCACACATATCAAATTTACAGTCTTCCATTTTTTTACTATAATCTTTTTCTTTGATATTGTTTAACAGTCTAGTCTTTGTATCACCTCTTTCTTTTTCAGGTATTCGTGTAAAATATATTCTGGGTCCTAGATTTCCCAATACTTTCCATACAACATGTGGAACTTCAACTATTGCACCCAACCACATAAAATAGTAATCTCCAACATATCCACGTTGGCCATGTGCACCAGTGTCGGTTGTAAATCCTTGACCATCCAGAATTCTGGTAAGTGTTCCAAAATTATCTTTCAACGAATCCTCATTGTCGGCAAACAATGTAGATAGTTCAGGTGTGATTAATGTCCTATGTCGTATTCTTGGTAATAGATCAATTGATTTTAATTCATCTTTTTTAACATTTGCAGAATTACTGACAAATGATTTTGGGGTAAACTTATCACTTCTATAATTGTCAGGTGTGGAATTTATTATTTCCAATATTGTTGTTTTATTACCGCTTGGTTTTCCCATTATCATTAATGCAAATGGTTGTGTGATATCTTCAATCAGTAGTTGCACCTTTACTGCCAATGCAATAATCAAAGTAAATGACTTGTTTGGAAAATTCTCTTCTATGGTTTTGATTAATCTTTCTCTAGTCTCATTTATCTTCATTCGTGTGTTTAATTCTGGTTTTGTATATTCAACACACTTACAGCCCAAATCATGTATTATTTGAGATTTCGAGTTTTTTTCATACTCTTTTTTACACTCGTTGCATTTTACACGTATTTGTTCTACTTGGGCCATTGAGAGACCTCATCTGAATGGCATTGTATTTTTGATAAATTTTCTTTTATGATTATTTTTCCATATTGATACCAATTACCGCAATTAAGGCAAAGTGGGCTAATATGGAAGTTCATTGAGAAAAACCTCCAAAATTAGCCTCAAGTTCAATTTTTGAATTTTTTTCAACTAGTTGATTTTTAGACCTTTTTTCAAGGTTTTCTTTGAGTTTTCTTCCTTCCCTTGCCATCTTGTGAATTACTGCCCTGTATGATTTTTTTTGGTCTTGTGGTATTTCCGGGTGGGTTCTTGTAATGTGGCATAGAATACCCATTGATGTTGTGAATCTTTTCATTGAACAAGAGACGCATCTGAATTCCACACCAGAATTATTTACATGAGTAAAAGCCCCACAAAATATTATTAGTCTTGGACGTATCAATTAGAATAACATCTCCTTGTTGATTCCATGTGGGTGTTATCGTCTGTTCTTGGGATTATCCCCATTATCCCAGGACAAATATTTTTTTTAAATTTAGTAAAAAAGAAATTCAATTCTTATCCTCCTCAATTATTTTGGACAAGAATTGGTCATAAGTCAATTCACGTTTCATTGATTTGATTTTGTCTCTTGTTGCTTTGTTGACATGTATCTCTACCATTCTAGTGTACATTGAGATAAGATAACATATCTTACTTATATTAACAAAATATTATTACGTAATAAATAAAATATTTATTCATGATTGTGAATACACCGAAATACAGACTTATTTAAGGATAGTATTTTAAAAAATATGTAAACTATTTTGTAATACATGTTTGATACGTATAACATTTTGTTATACTTATGTTGTGTCGTATTTGTGTTACATGTTTAGCTTCTGTGATTGCTTGCAAGAATCAAGTATTGTTGAATTCATAATTGTGTTTAATCAATATCCTATCTTGATATCAACAAAGCTAAATAGTTTGTTGTAACAATATTGTGCAATGTGTTTTCAATGTGGTGATGGTACAAAGCATCAAAAGCAATTGAGCTTGACAAAAAAAGATTATGATCATGTTTGTGAGTTGCAAGACAACGGAACTAATCTTTCGCAATTGTTTAGATTAATGTTAAACTCTATTTACAATATGGATGCTGAGAAGAAAAAAGAATTGAAATACTTTCTAGATACAGAACCTGACTTGTTGCTTCGCTACTGCAAGCCACAAGCAAGTGAGATTGCTATTGCATGGCGCAAGAAGTGGAAAGTAGATTAGAAATACATAGATAAATAATAATTTGTATATGTATATTGTAGAGTGTATCTGAGAATAGACTATCTATAATTAATTAGATACTGTATTGTTTTCTGTGTTTAAAATTCCTTGAAATTAGGAATGTAGGCACGAATTTTGTATGTAGTAATCACACATACGTATAACATTTGATATACTCATGCCTAAAACAGGGTTAGGCACAAAAATTTTTTTGGGGAAAAAATCCTATTTTAAGAACAAGTTTTAGGCTCAAAACAGGCATAAGATAACGGTTAATCTAAATAATTTAATATTTAACAATAAGCAATCAGATAGACAAATCATGGAAATTCCAAAAGAACTGGCAAAGAAGCTAAAAAAGTTCATGGATGAAAAAGAATGTCAAGACAATGACAAAATCTTTCATTCACTCTCAAAAGAAGAACGAGAATCAAACAAATGACAACAAATCATTATTAGTTTAGCGTAACTGGTAGGGACTTTGGTTAGTTATTTCTGCACAATCCTTTCAAGTATCCTGGTTGTTCTGCAACATACTCCAATAGTTTATTGATCAATGTACTACGTGGTGTCAACCCTCGTTCGCTATCTATCTTTGTAAGAGTTTCATCAGGTAATCGAATTGTAATTCGTGCCATGATATGGTATGACAAGTATGACACTTAACCATTATGCGTGTTAATCATTCTCTTTCGATAACCAAACGCTTAGGATCCGTTTTTGGTTCAATCTTCATAGCGAGTTTAGTTTTGTCAGACCAACCTAATTCATTTACAAACTTTTGAGGAATTGTTATTATGAATTTTTCATATGTTGTGTTTCCAACTTTCCGATTGATTGATTTTGTAAGTTTCACTGTTTTATCTAACATAATTTTATAATTAATTTCCAGTATTTAAATTAGGTTACCTATCAGTCAACTTAATCAATATTATTAGGTAACCTAAACATTAATAAAGTTAGGTTACCTAATAAGTGTATGCAAACAACAATACAAAGAATGGATGACAGTAGCCTATCTGTCCATAACTGTTGTAAAGAACAGTCAGTTTTCAAAATAAGGTATGAAGATGAAAATGGCTACATGCTTGTGTGTGAAAAACATTGGAATGCAAAAGATGAAAATGGTTACAAGTATTTTCAAAAGTATATCGCAAGCAAAGAAGAGGTATAAGAAATGGTAAAACATACACCATCATCCTCTCTTTTTGATAAGATAACTGACATCAATGACAAGATATTGGAAAGAGAGAAAGCAATTGATCAGTATGTTACAGCAAATCAGACAGATTCAAAGAAACTGTTGGAGATCATAAGACAAGCTGGACTGCTCTCAAAAAACAAGATATGTGATGCTGATGATTGCTATGAACCTGCAACAATAAAACTGGTGGATAAATTCCCACAACCAACAGTACGAGACGGCAAGATAATGTTTTCACACACTTACTATTATTGTGAAAAGCATCTAGATATGGACAATATGGCCGAGGGCGCAGAAACAGAGAGTTTTAAAATCAATCATGCCTAGGATTGATTTTTTGACAATTCTTTTTCCAATCTTTCTGAATACCTACGATATGCCATAAATGCAAAATCATTGAAAAACATGCCTTTTGCAATGTGAGATATGAACTTGGTATCGGTTTCATCTGATTCTTTGGTATTTTGTGATTCTGCCATTTTCCCCCAATACTCTGCACCCTGTTTTAGTTGTGACAAAGAAAGATTGTTTACATTTTCAAGCCAGTCATTCCATTCTTTGATTTTTTCACTCAATGAATCCATCGAAGCATTCATGATGTGAATTTTTACCTCAATTGATAAGCAGACAGATAGAGGCAAGATTAGGGTACCGAGTTTGTACGTTCTATAAATATAAAAAAAATAATTGCCTACAAATTAGAATTTGAATTAAATGACTTTCAAAATTCTTAAATTTTTAGAGCACTTGAAAATAGCGTGCCATCATGTAGTCACAAGTACATTTACACAAGAGGGTATTTTTATTGTACAAAATGCGGGAAAGAATCTCATGGTAGTTACCACAAGAAAAAAAAGATAAAAAAGACAATAGGCTCTGTGTTAATTTTAATACCTGTAATCGTGGCGGTTTTATTTTTGCCTGAGATGATTGAAAATAAAGAAAAAGAATTCATTGAATTACCTTCTAATCTTCCATCAATTACAACTCAAATCTCTGAACCTATAAAAAACATTGCAGATACATCAGTAAAAGAAATCAATAAAATCCAAACAAAAATACAAGAATCAACTTTACCACAACAATCATCTGAAGAAGATGCGATAAAATCAATTCAATACATCAATCAAATAAGATCATATGATGGAAAAAATCCAATCACTCATGATTCACGAGTTTATCAGTTGGCAATGACAAGAGCAAAAGACATGTATGATTATGATTACATTGATCACACAAATCCATTTACAGGAAGTTGTCCGGATAACATCAAATCTAATTTCAGATTACGTTCAAACGAATATGTTGCAGAGAATGCACATCTAACAACAGTTAATCTCAACCCCACATTTTATAATCCAAATTTGAATGAAGTTGTAGACGGATGGATGGATAGTACAGGACATCGAATGAATTTACTCAGCTATACTCATGTGTCAGGCTCAGTAGCATGTTATGGCGGGTACTGTGTATTTTTAGGATTGAATCATGCTGGTTTTGGAGAAGGATGTCATACTGCATCCGAAGGAAAAGCATACGCGTTAAGATTTGATGCATGCTCTGTTGAACAATTCCATCAATATGATTCTCTTAATCAAAAATATGAGAAACTAGGTAAGGAATACGATAAATTTCCACAAATATCTAGATCAGAGGCTGAATACCAACAGGCAATGACAATGTATAATGAATTGCAATCTATTTACAATCAGATTGAAAATTTTAGTTGTTAAGTTACAATCCCAATGCCCTTTGAGTCATTGATCTGGATTTTGAACCTGTAATGCTAAATGACTTTGAACTGCTTTTTGATTTTCCTTTTTTACCTTTTTTGGTTGTCTTTACCTGACCACCAAAAAGCATTGTTGAGCTTCTACTCTTGTCGGCCTTGGCTTGCCTTCTATCTAGTTCTCTAAAGATGCTAGAACTTGATGATTTTTTGATAAATGCACCTGGCAACACTTTTCTATTAATATTCAAATCTATTGCAGCAGTAGAATACTCTTTTGTTGCGCTGCTTATACCACTACCAAATCCAGAACCACGACCACCGCCAGGGAAGAACAATGCACCGCCTCTAAAGGGTAGTACTGGTGGGATTTCTTCGGGTGGTCTAAGCGTTGGTGGGAAAAACGTCGTGGTGGTTATGGTTGTTGTAGTAGGTGGATGTATGAATGTGGGCGTGATCTTTGTTGTTGTTATCGGAGTTGTTATGACTCCAGTTGTTAGTCTGGTGTCTGGCTTTTGTGGTGTCGCCAATCTTGGGGTTTGACTACGTTTCAATCCAACATCAAAATCAAACCCAATGTTATTTCTAACATTTTGAAACAGTCCATTTTTTGACTTTGATGGTTTTGATGTTATTCTACTGCCAATCAAGCTGGAATAAACACCAGTTCCAATCAATGCCCCATACGGGTTTGATCTGGGGGTTTTTTGTGTCCTGCTTTCAGCTTTTACGATATTTCTAATGGAATTGTTAAACTGCTTTTGAGGGTCAATCGTTGTCTTGCTTCTCTTGAACAAATCGCTTACACTTGGTTTTGCCCTAAACGGGGTTTTGTTTCCGTGTATTATGTTGGTCTTTGGCTTTGGCAACAGTGAGCCGGACCTTGGAAGTTTTGAGACGTCGCTTGCAAAACCCTTGATAAAGTTGCGTGATTCAGTTGTTGCAAATACATCATAAGGTAGTTTTGTCTTTGGATTATCAACTGCGTTAACTATTGTCTTGCCATACTTTTCAAGCAACGATGTTTCAATGTTTGTTACTTTAGCTTCTGGCTTTAGAAACTTTGAGACAGAAGGCGAACTTACACGAATAAGATTTTCATGCGTTCCCTTTACATTGCTAATATTTTTTGTTAGCTTGGTAATACCAACAAACTCGTTAGACACTGAGCCCTTTACAATCAGATTCTTTGGAGTTAATAGGGAACTTTTCTGTACTGGTGTAAAGACAGTGGACTTGGCATTCTTGCCAATGTTAAATAATATAGAAGGAAGTGGTTTTTTTGATTCAATACCTGCAGTAATTAGAAATGATTTTGGGGTTATCTTTTCAACCCCTACAGGAATCTTCCTGTTTGATTTGATGATTGCATTTGATAGTTTGCCAGTCTTTGTCGTATCCTGTGCAAGCTTTATGCCAAGTGCCTTGTCAGTATTAGTTTGAAATATCTTTTCACCTACAGACTGCGCAAGTTTCTGATTTGGATTTCCTCTTAATGCATATGCAACCGCCTTGCTTCCTTTTGATATCCCACTAGCTAATGCGCCAGCTCCTGCAGTAACTCCGATGAATAAACTCTCAGCTACTGCTTCACCTGCAACGCCAAAAGGATCGTTCTGTACTTTTTTGCCTGTCTCTTTTGCAAATGCCTTGTATTCTTCTGTCAGAGTTTCATGTAATGGGACGTTAAACAATCTTGAATCTTCAAAGGCCTTTGCAATCCCACCAAATGCGCTATTAGCAATAGTCTTAGACGGTCTGGTTGGGGTGATATCTTCCTCTCTTTTTGCAAACTTGAAAGCAGATTCAGCGGTATTGTAATAATCACGATAGATTCTTTCATTACCTTTAATGAAACTACCAAACGCTAACTCTAGACTGCTTGTTTTATCGCCAAGCTTGTCCTTGGTTAGAAACTCACCCTCTACTTTTTGGGTTGGCGGGTTTAGTTTTATTACTGATTCTGAAAAGGAAAGTGGCTTGTTGTCACCCAAGAGATAACTCAGAGATCCGGGAATGAAAACAGAATTTTCTAGCGTTACTTTATTTTGATATTTCTGACTTGGTGTTAATGGGCCTTGTTTTTCAAGTGTCAGCCCCAAGAAAGGATTTGTTTCCTTGTTTGACACAGTATTGATACCGCCCAAAATGCTAGGGATATTCCCAGAACCCAAGACTGCACTCTGTTTCTTTTGTTTGATTTCATTTAGTGTGCGTATGTCGTCTGGGTCTAATCCTGTTTGAAACCCACCCGACCCGCTTGACTGGTTTATCCTGTCCCTCTCTCTGGTAAGCTGTAAGAGGGCTTTGTTTTTCTTTGTATCTGATAAGTTACTCTGGTTAATTGCGATAATGTTTCTGTCAATTTCATCTATTAGTTTTTGTGACTTTGCGTCATTCTGTCGTGCTAGATTATTTTCTATAGCACTGATACTTCCACCAGCCTTTGACCTCCAACCCATCGTACTTTGAAGGTCTGCTTTTTTCTTTTGTAACTCCAAGACTTTCTGCGCGTCGGCCTTTGCCTGGTCTTTGATCTGTTTTGTAACTATTGCAGCAGTCTGCGGGTCAATGTCTGGCCTAAAGCCAATGCCGTTTCTGGCGTTGTTAATCCCCTCGACTTCCCTGTCAGTCAAACCGCCATTTGCATAGAACTGATTTTCAAGTGCTCTCATTTGAGCCACGGGGTCATCTAACGGCGCATCCCTTAGTTGCTGGTCTGCAAGCGCCCTGTTCCTGTCTTGGGCTGAGATGTTTGCACCGCCCTGTTTAACATTGTCCCTTGCAACTCGGTACGCTGAATTTGTGGCGCTATTCTCTCTCTTCATTGCATTTAGAACGCTACCCAACTATACCACCTTGTGACAATGACATTCACATTTTCCAGTCTTATTCTTACAAAACCTGTGAATCTTTTTACTACAATTTGTTGTTAGTGTAATTGGCTCGTTCCAAAATATGCTCATGAAAAAAATACACTTCAAAAGCTTAAAACGATTTTAAGGGTTTTTACTCGTAAGGTTATTTCATTAGTTCTTTTTCCAATCTTTTTGCATATGTACGATATGCCATGAATGCAAAGCAATTGTGAAATGCTTTGTCACTTGTTCTACTCATGAATTGTGGGATACTGTCATTATGTGATCTTTCATTGTTCAATGATTCTGCCATTTCACCCCAATATTTTGCCCAAAGTTTCAACTGCTCTAATGTAAGACTGTCATTTTCTTCTAGCCATTTGCCCCACTCTGTGATTTTTTCATCTATTGGTTCAATTGTGTATTCCATACAGTGATTTTTTGTCTAAACAGATAAGGAATTAGAAACAGGCAATAATTGAAACTCTACAAACTCGTTAAATCAATTTTAAAAATTTTTTTAATTTTATAAAAATCACAATATTTAAAATAACATCATCTTGACAACATATGAGAATTTGACTAGTTGTCTGTATGAAAAATCATATTATGATTATAATGTATTTAGTGATAAACTCTACAAGTGTAATTTACCTAGAGTATCAAATTCAGATTATTGTAAATGTCATGATGAAAAATATGCTAAAGAAAATTCCCAACAAGTGATAGAATTAATTCAAAAACAATTCATTGATGCATTTGAAACCAATTCAACTTTGATATGTATAGGATATTTATTCCCAGAAGATATTAGATTAGAAGGAAACATTACAAATTTTGCATACTTTGATCATGCTACTTTCTTAGGGAGGACATTTTTCGATGGGGTGATATTCCATAAACGAACTCGTTTTCATTGTGTAAAATTTAATGATGATGTAATATTTGGAGACCTGGAATTCAGAGATATAGTTTCCTTCAATTTTTCATCATTTAAAAAATCTGTGTATTTTGAAGGAATTGTATGTACATCTTCATTTAGACTTAATTGGGTGAAATTAATTGGAGGAAACTTTTTTGTTGATGATTGTGAATTTAACGGAATTTCAACACTGACTGGAACTGTATTCGACGGTCCTGTTTTATTTTTTGATACACGTTTTACCTCATATGTTGATTTTGGCTCTGAATTTAAGAAAAATGTCTATTTCAATAATTGTACGTTTTTTGATGAGGCAAGATTTAGTCAAACTCAATTTAATGAAGAAGTGTATTTGAAAAGAAATCTGTTCGATAAGCAAGCAAAAGTTACTTTCCCAAGCGATCTCTCTAAATTTTCTTTTCTTGAAACAGATGTCGGTAGAATAAGATTTGAAGATAATATGAAATTAAATTTCACAACTGGAAAAAAAATCAAAAAGAATACAATGTACCAGATACATGATGAACGACTACTACTGTGTAACATTGTATCAGAAAAATCGGTAAAAAATGTAAAAAAAGATGATAATGAAATCAGTGATGAAAAAGAGGATGATCCATGTGAATCAGAAAAATCCATACAGGATGTAAAAAAGGAAATGAATGATGCATTTGATGGAAAACTTTCTACTATGAATGAGAAAATTTACAACATCAAGCAGTCTTTTAGCTTAGAATCCGTTCTTGCGGTTTATCGAAGCTTAAGAGAAAGTAGTGAATATCACTTGAGATATGAGGAAGCTGGGAATTTTTTTGTTAAAGAGTTTGAATTAAAAAGAATATATCAATTTAAGAAGGGTCGAATGAAAAAGCGAAACATATTCTCGAGAAATCTTTCGTTGGCTGGATTATATCATATAATTTCAAACTATGGTGAATCCTATAGTAAACCTCTTTACATTACAATTGGAATGCTTTTCTTTTCTGCATTTTATTTTGCATCTGAATCTTTTTCAAATTTTTCCAATATTTCTGTCGAAAGTATCGGAAATAGTCTTACTCATGCAATAGGTGCATTACTTCCTTTTGGAAAGTTTGAGGGGGATCCCATTTGGCTTGATTATGTATTACAATATGCTGTTTTTCCGATAAGCGGCACTTCATTTATTGCATTAAAAAGAAAATTTGAAAGAAGATTACGTCATTGATTAAAATTTTATAAAATAGAAAGATCTTAATTTGACCTAAAATTGTTTAAGGGTTGTCTTTCAGAGATTGTTTTCTTTCTTGAATTTCTCAAATTCTCTTTTCAAAAGATTCTCCACTTCCTCTTTTGAGTAAGTGGTTAGTTCTTCCCTCACACTTTTTGCTTTTTGTTTTGTATTATTTTCTTCAAGTTCGGAATACTTTTTTTCCAATTCCTCAATTCTTTTATTCTTTAATTCCAATTCGTCTAGTTTTTGTTGTTGCAGTTCAACCATTTGTTTAGTCTTTTCTGTTTGGTCTATTGTCAAATCAGGGACAGCAAGCTTAAAGAAAGAAAGTAACTTGTCAAGCTCTGGCCTAAGATATGCACCATCTAACTGAATCTTGTTGTTATGTTCATCAGTATACACCATATGCCCAGCTAGTCTTTCAGCATACGCCACAGGAATTTTATCAATGGACTTTAGAGTTGTAATGAATCTCTTTCTCAATCCATGGTTAACAGGAATCTCATAACGGTTATTCTTTTTATCATCAGGACTTCTTAAACCGCTTTTCTTGATAGCTCTAACTATTACTTGTTCAAAGGCTCGTTGGGTCATTGGCTCAACGGGTTGATTCTTTTGTCTGTATCTTGCTCTAAACACTGGGCTGTTCGGGGTTAGAATTTCCCCATCATTACGTCTTTGATTGAAATATCTTTCCAGTATTGCACTAGCTTCGGGGGTTAGAAAGGAATAGTATTCCTCGACATCCTCGTTGTAAAACTTGACAGCAGTATATCCATCTTGCAAGATAGTTAGATGTTCAATCCTTAGATCAAAGAGTGCGCCTATTCTGCATCCCGTACTTGCCAAGACATGAATCAGTACTTCACTTCTTAATTCGGTTACTGCATTAAGCAATGTTTGAATTTGTTCTGTAGTATATGCAGACTTGCCACGCTGTTTAATGTTGGCTGGAAATAATCGCTTGATTTTTTTCCATTTTATCTCTATATCATTTGCATCCAAAAATGATTGAATCGGATAAAGATATGTTGGAATTGAATTGGGATTTACTTTATTTTTTATTGATAATACATAATCCTCAACTAGGATTTGGATCTTGCCAGGTTCTTCATTTGCCAATAGATCGTAGTTTTGATCGTAACCACTTTCAACCATGAATTTATTTAGATACCATTCATAGGCTTTCTGGGTAGCTTTACTCTTTACTGAGTTGAGAAATAAGAGATAACTTCTCTGCATACTAGAAAAACAGTATTATAGTAAATAAGCTCAAAGGCTTAGAATTATTGGATTATATAACGCTTTGAGAGAATTTGGGTACTTGTCGGATTCTAAC
>CAZDPM010000025.1:0-14993 GCA_964507355.1 uncultured Nitrosopumilaceae archaeon | reverse complement strand
TTTATTAGATAAATCGAATGCAAATGAGCATTTAAGATATCACCATACTGAATTGGAGGGTTTTTGTAATAACGATCACATAATTCTTTAACTTTTTTCACATCCGACTCATTTCTTGCGTTTGGAGGTAATAGGAAAATTTTTGGTATTGGGATTAGTCCAATCACAGGAGTTGCTAGAGAAAATTTAGAACAGTGTTTACTATATCTTGCAATTTTACTCATTATCCTAGCAGTAAAATAATCAATTGTATCCATAGCATGATCTGGAGGGGTAAATCCTGTTTCAATTTCAATAATGGTATTCCCATCTCCTTTTTTGGCAAAAAGGTCACAGACTAAAATATCTGAAATTTGTTTTTCTACTTCAACTAAATGCCCGCGAGCAATTAGAGCAGATGCGCATATAAGTTCCAAAACAGAATGATTGATTTTTACAAGGTTTTTTTGATACATTTCTATTAATTGTTGACGAACATAGTTGAGCTTTGGTAAATCTGATTCTTTTAAATTTTTTGATAGTTTATCAGTAACTTCATAAACATCGTTACGGAATTTTTCTAAATCCATGTATACATAGTAGATTTAATGTCGTTGTTTAAGAACTTGACAGTGTTTTAGAACTTGGCCAATCTATTTGAAAAAGACTTGCCTACAATCAAAATAGATGTGATTGAAACGATCAGAATCAAAAGGGCAACAGAACCAAATTCAGGAATTATATGAGTTCCGATAATTTCAAATGAAACCTTGTTACCGATTTGATAGTCTAATTTTATTTTTCTTGAATCAGAATTATTTTCTAATTCCTGATATTCTATCATTTTGCCATTAGCCAGTACAACAAAAGATGAATCACCACCAGCAGGAGACTTTGAATCTAAGATATATCTTGGAATAACAAGCATAATTGAACCAATATCTTGTCCTTTGATATCCAGAGTGATCGTTTTAGTATCAGAATTCAATTTTCCTTTGGTTGTACTTATGATGCCATCAGATATTTTATACTGGATACAGTAAATCCGCCCATTATTTGCCAAGACAGAAATTTTATCAGATGTGCATTTGTCAGTACTTCCAGTTAAAGATGGAACTAGAGTAAAATTAGTTTTGAATTGTCTAGTTTCAGCACCGCTTTGAACTTTTAAGATGTATTCGCCATTTTTAGACCAGAGGGGACTTTCTGTGTTTAGTTTGAAAGAAAAATTACCGTCAGCGTCAGGAGATATTTGCTGTATAGTAACTATGTTTCCGATAGGGTTAGTTACAACTGTCAAGATTGGTGCAACTGTATTTTGTGGCTTCAAATATCCAGTTACAGTAATGGTTGAAAAATGATCATAAGTATGGGAATCAGTCCAGACAATCAATGGAAACATCTCTTTGTAAAGATCAATTTCATAAGATGGGATTTGCACACAGTTGGCACATTTGATTTCTTTTTCTGCAAAAGATGTTCCGGTAAAAGATATTGCTACAATCATAGATATTATCAAGACAGTTAAAATAGTAATGTGCACGTCATATCGGCAAAGATCATAATATTTATAGATTTTTAATAATAGGTTCATTTTTCAGACAAGTTGTGTTTAGATTTTTGCTTAATCTGATATCCTTTACTTGGATGAGTGTAAAAACTACCAACTAAAATGGTTAGGCAAGAAAACAGACATAAAAATTAAAGATTGTTTTGAGAATCATTAGTAAATCTCTTCATGTGTTCATTCCAAGAAGACATAATTGAAAGACGGGTTTCCAAATAACTCTCAAAACTTTTCCTTGACGCATCAACATGCATTAGATAAAACTTTGAGAATTGGTTGGCGTAATCTTCAAATATTTTTAGTAATGATTTATCGGTTTTATCAAGGAAATTTCCTTCAAAGGTTCGCATCATATGAAACATTTGTTCGATGTAATTATTGTATTCTCTATTTCCATCCGAAAAATTTTTGATTACAAGAGGCAAAAATGATTCACGGTTAACAATAAACTGTTTAATGTTTTTCTCAAAAATATCTGCAAACGTTTTAGATTCTAAGGCATTTTCATCCATACTGGTTACTAATCGATTTTGTATAAATACATACGAATTAAAATTAGGCCTAAAATACACCATAAACTTTAGAATCAACATTATCAAAATCAAACATAGAACTCTTGACATCATAGTCTTTATGCCCAACTATGATACCACATGACATGATATTTCTTACGCATCATCCAGTATTGGCTCAAAATTTGAAATAAAAAAAAGTTCCAGAAAATATGGTCATATCATCAGTCCTAATTACCACTTTGTGTATTTACAGATCCAATATTCCAACAAAACATGATTGTTTTATTGCTAAATCGTAGATAATGAAAGACTTTCACAAATGAGCAGTCATCATTGAATTTATTTATTATTTGAACAGTCATTAAAAATTGAGGTTGATCAAAAGTTACAGATTATTCTGCTGGAATATTTTTAGATGCAGCGTCTTTTTTTAGAGGGTTGAATTCAGAGATCTTCTCAAATATTTCTTTTGTAGATTTTTCTGCATTATTTATCTGAGTGATAATTTTATATCCAGACTCATCAACTGTATTCATAAATCCAATACCGGTATCAACAGATTCACTAGTTTTTGCTTCCAATGTATTTGCATGTTCTTTTACAGAGTCAATGACATCAGAGCTGGAATACACACCGTTGGTTTCAGTGATTAAAAATATACCCAAAGCAAGAAAAGAAAATATCATAATTATTTTAATTAACATAAAATCAAATTCCAAACAATATGTTTTAGATGACTAGTCAAGAAAAATTGGTGTCAAGCTAAAACACTAACTGCTCATAAAATATTCATGGCAAAAGACAATGCCGATTGCTCAAATCCAAGATTTTTGTAAAATTTATGAGACTCGTTTCTTTGATTTCCTGATTCCAATCTTATTCTATAGCAATCTTTCTTTTTTGCAAGTATTATACAATGTTGAATTAGTTTTTGACCAATACCAGAGTTTCTTAATTCTTTTGTGACTATTAATTCAGGAATATACATCTCTAGTTTTACCCGGTTTAGACGTCTAAGAAAAATAACACTTACAAGTCCTACGGGTTTGAAACCTTGTTTTGCCAGTAGGATCATTTTTTGTGAATCTGAAAAATAATCTCTGATTTTATTGCTAAATACTATAATTTCATTATCATCAATAGGTGTTGGTCTCTCTAACTCATAGAGTAATTCAAGAATAGTTGGAATGTCTTTTTCAGTAGCTTTTACTATAGAGATATTCACATATGTATTTTATTTTATAGAATTTTAAACATATTCTAATGTTCATTGAATAATGCCAAAGATACTTCAACAGATCTAGTTTTTCTTTACTGCTTCATATTTTGAATATTGGGAATTCCATATTATTTTTACATATGGATCAAGTTCATATGTTTGAGCAAATTTTTCTAGATTTTCGTCAGTTATTTTGTCTAGTTTATTTAGTGCAGATATTTTTTCTTGAATAATACCATCTCTTACTGAATCATATTGTTTGCGTATCTGTATGATTTTGGTACTGATTTCTTCTTTTGACATGTTAGATCGTTCATTATAATCCTTTAATACATTTTTTTCATCCAGTTTTGATTGTAATAAAGCGTCATCATATTTTTTATCAAATTGATCTTTTAGTTCTGCTTGTTTTAAAGCAAGATCATCATAATATTCTTGAATTTTTTGATTGATTCCAATTATTGTAAGTGATATATCCTTATCTTGAATTTGGTCAGAGATATACGATTCAGGATCATGCTTTTCTGCTATTCCCTGAGTTATCCACGACTCTGCGGTTTCTTGTAAAACACAAGAATATTTACTAGATTCCAATACATAGACTACTGTAAATCCTTCATCGCATTTTGTTAGTGGTGTCACCAAGTTTTCATTTAATTGGGTTATAGAACTTCCAGAAATTTTGCCCATTCCATGACGAATCCACATCTCTGCAGTATTCATTGAAACGCAAACATAATCATTTGCGTGATATCTATACACAACTACAGAGCCTTTTCTACACTCGGTATCAGGAGTTGTTTTTCCTAAATCATCCCATGATATTACATCGTTAGGATTTGCTTTAAGATATGCAGGATTTGTTCTGTAATCCTCATAGTATTTTCTGAGTTGTTCACCAGTGATTGGAGTGTCTATGAACTGTCCATTTTTGTTAAATAAAATTTGTTGATTGTAATATGCCAAGTTGTGATTTACATTAAAAATACTATTTGCTTCAATTAACTCAATTCGTTTTGTTTCTGCTGCAAGATGATATGCTTGTCGTGCCTCACTTAATGAACCTCCATTTGCGATAACTAGTTTGAGTGCCTCTCTGCCTGCATCTACTTTCATTTGATGAAATTCAAATTGATCCCAAAAGACACCTTTAACTGTGGCATCTTGCACAGTATCTACAAATCTTGAAAATGAGTTTCTTGGAGAATAGTATTCCCATAAAGACTCCCATTCTTTGAGATCTTGATTTAGTTTTTCAAGTGCTTGTGCTCTTTTTGCTTCTAGTTCTGCTTTAGATTGTAGTTCTTCATACTTTCTATCTTCGAGTTCTTTAATCCATTTTTTTGTTTGTTCTATTTTTTTAAGTATATCTTGTGCAATTGGGTTATTTACCAAGTCTTTTGACAGAGTGGTTTGCTCGCTTGTTGCAATGTCATTACTGGATTGAGCATGAACAGTTTGAATCATCAACGTAGCACCAAGCACAAGTAAAGCTGTTAAAGTAAATCTAGGCAATGTCTCAATCAAAAAATGACAATACATAAACAATTCGCACAAATCCTACTAAAATAAATGGAAGATGCAGTCGTTATTCAAGATTGAAAATCTTGTTTAAAAATGATATTTTTATTAAAATAGAACATATGTTGCTCAAATAAAATTACATACAGGCAAGACTTTCTTTATTCTTTGTCTTATCAATATAGATTAGAACCGCAATTGTGCTCAAAAATAAGATGGTATTATTAGGATTATTCTCAGTTTTTGCATCAAGTATGCTTATTCCAGCCTCAGATGCAGTATTATGGAATCTGATTATTCAAGCCAGCATAGACAATGCAAAGATATCACCAGAGGAAATACCGACTATTTCAGGCAGGGTTACTGATCACGCATCAAATCCAGTGAAAGATGTTAAGATTCAGATCAGTACTAGACATGATTCTTTGGTTGTAACTACTGATGAACAAGGGGAGTTTAGTGTTCAACTAAGTCATTACAACAGAATGCCAGGAACATATATCGTGAATATCATAGCAACTGCACCTGATGGAAAAACTGGTATCACGAATACTGAATTTCAAGTAAAAGGAGAATTAACTACAACATCAGCAGTTGAAGAAAAACTTTCAACCCAAGAAGCAATAAAATACCTCAATGCAAATTCTTCTGATTTTGAAAAAGATCCCATAGGTTTTATTTTATACACACATTACCAGAAATTATTACAAGAGTTTATCGCTGAAAAAAAGATTGGTGAAAAAACACTAGAAGATCAAAAGTTTATTGAACAGCAAACAAAAATTTCAGAAGAGTTACTCTTAAAAGAAATAGGAGAGTTATCCCCAGGATCAGGGGTTTTTTCAGGATACAAATATGATTATTATGTTAAAAACTTAGATCCAATAGTAAGAGATACAATTGTAAACCAAATTAACTTCACTAAAAACATATTTGAGGAAGCACAACAAATCAGAAAAAATATTCTTGAAAACGGCGGGACCAGAGAAGAGGCAAATCAAGCATATTTAGAAAAAATGACCATTTCAAGGCAGACCCTAGAAGAATTCGGCAATAACACGGAAGAAATAATTTTGCTAGAAGATATAGTTACACCAACTAACAACACAGAACAATTAGCAGATGAGCAAATAACAGAAGAGAAAAATAACATCATCAATACAAATATCACTGGAATGAACATACAAATCGGTAATAACGGAACATCATTTGTTGTAAATATCAATGGAACAATTATAGAATTCTTAGTAGATGGGAATCGCATCATCCAAGTAACCAATTCTAAAAACTAAATTTTATGAACGATTTATCAGTTCTACGCGTGCCTTATAATCAAAAAAGTAACAATATCATTAATGAAGATAGACATACCATTACCATGCCCCTCTTGTGGAGGAAAGATGTATTCTGTAAGTTATGATACATCTTTTACAATACTAAAAAAGAGAAGTTGGCAAGTATGCAAAGAATGCAATTTTGAAAGAGACTCAGAAAAATTCAAAAAAGCCATTTGTTGCGTATAACATCTTATATTTTTAATTCTAAGATTTTTCTTTGAAAATGCGTATGGCTTCCAAATGTGAGCAATTTGCCTTTAGTCCCTTCCCATGATGAAATTTGTAGAAATTTTTGAAACCAGGACATTCGCAAGTATCAGATGTCACAAAGTATGATTTTTCGGGATCAGATGAAGATTTTATTTGATATAGATCATCATCAACTTTAACAACACCGCCACTTTCAACTAATTTTTTAGCTTTTCGAATCGTACTTGCGCTCATAGAATAATTACATTACAGTCATTTTTTATTCTTTAATTTTTTCATCATAGTAGACCAGTCAACATCGTCGATTTTACCTTGAGATAGAGCATTTTCATAAAGCAATTCAAAAATCCAACTGATTATTTCACTCCATATTGCTTTTAGTGATTCTTCCTCAGTCCAGACAATACCAGCCTTGACTGCAGTCATTGCTAGAATATTATGGGCATTTTTACTTGGTTCTTGATTCCATTTTTCTAGGACTTTATCACAGAAAGCAAGAATTTCATTTTTTGTCAAGACCAGCCTATCAGGGTCAAATGAGTCATTTTTTACCATATAAAGTATGGAAACTCGTAGCAAATTAGAATTTTTTCACAAACGAAAGACTGCAATTATTATAAACTGAGTTGATCATTTCTGGTTATTGACTTTGAAGAGATATGTTGGTACTCGATTAATTACAATGTTTGGCGTGTTAATGATCACACTACTTATCACTGTTCTTCTTGTAGGATCAAACATGGATAGTATCCTAAAGCAAGGAGTTGTGTTTCAAGTTAGATCTGAAATAACGGAAAATCCTAAAATTTCAGAAAGTTTTTCATCGGTAGATGAATTTGAGTCGTTTGTTCAAATGCAAATTGAACAGAGAATCAAAACTTTAGGATTAGATGAACAGTGGTACTCACCACAAAGAATAGGATTAACAATGTACAAAATACTTACTTTGGATTTTGGTCGTGCAACATTTCTTACTAGTGATTCAGGATCATCTGACGTTAAAGAAATTATTTTAGAAAAACTACCTCGGACTGTCTTGTTGTTTACAACTGCAACTATAATAATTTCTGTAATCGGTATTTTTCTTGGAGCGTTTTCAGGAAGCAAAGTAGGTTCAATAACAGATAGATTAACATCAAGTTTTGCCGTCATTAGCTCTAGTTTTCCTGTCTGGTGGATAGGAATGCTTATGATATTCTTGTTTTCGTTCGTGTATCAAATTTTTCCTGCAAGAGCAACACCGTTAATTCCATCATCAGATCCAAATTATATTGGCTCATTACTATACCACATGACATTACCATTGATTACAATTGTAATCATTGGATTTGGATCATGGGCATATCTTGTAAGAAATTTCATAGTAGGAATTATGCAAGAGGATTTCATAATTGCAAAAAAAACAATAGGAATTAATCAGAAAAAAATAATATATAGACATGCTCTAAAAAATGCAGCTCCGCCAATAGTTACCATTCTTGCATTGAGTCTCTCGGGTTCACTCGGAGGAGCAATAATTACTGAGGCTGTTTTTGACTGGCCAGGCATGGGAAGGCTATACTTTGAAGCAATTACAGTAATGGACTTGCCAATAATTATTGGCGCTACTTACATCTTGACGGTTTTCTTTCTTATCAGCATATTTGTTGCAGATTTACTGTATGGTTATTTTGATCCAAGAGTAAGAGTAGGATGAGCAGCGTTACACCAAAAGAGATCAAAGAGGAGTTTTTTAAAAATAAAATAGGGATTGCAGGAATTGTCATACTATCAATTTTGATTTTAACTTCAATTATAGCAGTAATTGTAATTCCAGTGGAGACTTTTAAAGAATGGAATAATCCAGGTAGTTGGATTTCATATCCTAAAGTTGCAATTCCAGTATGGGTTAACTTGTTTTTGAGTGAAAAGATTCCTGAACATAAAATTTTAGATTCCCCAAATGTAAACTATGATAGTGTTAAAGACATATCAGTTACATATCATCAGTTTGGAATAAATTTTGACTATGATGATTTTCCAAATGATTTCATCTATGAATTTTCTGCAAAATATTCAGGAACGTCATTATTGCAAATGGATGTAATACGACCAGATGGAATTCATTTAAAATTGTTATCAACGTCATTACCATATTTAGATTCAAATTCAATTCATAGTGAAAGAATATTTTCTACAGATGATGCAATCAAAATGAATCTGTCTTTACAGTCAAACAAGTTTTCATTTTCTTTAAACAATTTATCTGCTGAAGATATAATTTTTTCTAAAGCAGAAAAACAAGAACCGCTAAAAGGAAACTATGTTTTTTTGATAAAAATGTACGGCAGTAATTCTGAAAACAAAATTCAAGAATCTAAACTCATCATAGGAGGTAAAGCATTTGGGATCATGGGAACAGATGAATTGCGAAGAGATTTGGCAGTGGGTTTGTTGTGGGGTACGCCCCTAGCACTTTTCATAGGACTGGTTGTAGCAATAGCATCAGTTATGATGGGTTTGCTTTATGGTGTTTATGCAGGATACAAAGGCAAAAAAACAGATGAGGTAATGATGCGATTTAACGATGTAATCTATGCATTGCCTGCACTTCCATTTCTTATTATTCTATCAGTTACAATCAGTAATAGTATTTTTGTCTTGGTAGGATTTTTGATGGTATTTGGTTGGGTTGGAATTGCAAAAGTTGCAAGAAGCATGTCATTACAAATCAAAACTAGAGGATATGTGGAAGCTGCAAATATGATGGGTCAAAAAGATTCAAAAATTGTACTACGACATATTTTACCGCAGTTACTACCATATGCTTTTGCCAGCATATCTATATCAGTACCTGCTGCGATCACCACAGAGGCAGGATTAAGTTTCTTAGGACTGGGTGACCCATCATTTCCAACATGGGGTCAGATTCTACATGATGCCAATGTGTATGGTGCTGCATCTAGAGGATTATGGTGGTGGATTATACCGCCAGGAGTGATGATAGCAATAACGGGACTGGCTTTTGTCTTTATAGGTAATGCATTGGATTCAATTGTTAATCCAAAGTTAAAACGATAATAAAACTAGAGTTCAAATTTTCGAATTAACTCAATAGCACCATCATTCAATTTTATTGAATAGCATGATGAGTTTTCATCATTGATTGCGGCCAATTTGTTTGCAAATACTTTTTTGCTATGACCGCCTTCAGATGCTTTGTCTGATTCATCAAAGCAGATTGACATTTTTTTCATGTTTAGATTGTTTTTTAAAAGAAAGTCAATGAACTTTTTGTAATTTTCAGTTTCAACCCAGTCAATATTCTTTTCTTTACTTAATCCAATCCAAATCTCAATTGAGTTTTGATATAGGACTTTTTTTCTAAGCTCTTCTAAGGACATATTAGAAATCAGCACGCTGCATTTTAGAACCGCATCGAGGACAACTGCCGCCTTTGTGTTTGTTGTTACAAACTAGACACACATAACGTACAGTGGTACCACCAGAGTTATTTCCAAAGAACCCACCGCCACTACCAGAATCGCCATATCCCTTCATGCGACTCATATATCGTCGTCTTAACAGCATTGGAAATGCTATGAAAATTGCCAAAGCCGCGCCAAGACCATATGGAAATGGAAGAATCATTTGTAATCCAATACTGATACCCAATGACGCAAACAAAAATATCAGATATGTCTTATAATTAAACAATTCAACAAAAGTACACTCAAAATACTTATAAAGTTTTGTCAGTATTTTCCTTATTTTTTTTAGGAAAGTTCAGAGTATTTTAAACAATGGATAAAGATATTGGATCTCCATTGCGATCCCAAGCAAAGATATCGTCGTCTCCGTATGGGGATTTAACAATCATAGATACCAACCCAAAGAAATTATGAAGATCAGTAACCGAAGGTTCTGCAGAACCACTAGGATGTGAATGAACTATTCCAACATAACTCATATCAAAAGGCAAAAAAGAGTGCGGAAAGCCTGCAAATGTAGGTCCAGAATAATTAAAGGGCGGAATCACCAAACCCTCAATCAAAATATTTCCTTGTTTTGATTTACCTTTTAAGATGAGAATTCCCTCGTTAGGATGTTTCATTTGACAGTAAGACAAAATACTATCTAAAACTGTTTTTTGTAAAGAAACATGTCTTTCAATTTTTTTCTTTTTGAACAACATGTTTAGAAGGATAGTTCAGATCTAATTAAATTTAGAATTATCAAAAACTTTTTTGGGGAGTGAAAAAATGCAAAACAACATGGATGACAGTCATATTTCATCTGAGATTAAATCGTCAAATATCCCGTATGATAAGATTATAGAGTATTTTAGGATGAAATGTCGTATTTGTGCACATCAGAGAATAGCTCATGACGAATTTGGAAAATGTGAAGGGGTAATGAACAAACCATGCACCTCAGGGTGCGATAAATTCATTTCAGAATAATTGATCATCTAGCAATGACATAAACAGTATTTGAAAATGCCCTTAGCTTAACTTCAATGTCAGATATCAGTTTAGAGATAGATGCATGTTCCTCTGTTAATTCAGATTCAAATGATTTAATTTTTAAATCAGAATCAGACTTGTCAGAAATTGAATGTTCTAGGTTCTGTTCAAGTTTGGATAGTTCTTCAGATTCAAGTGAAGACATTTGTTGTTCAATCTTCTTCCTTTTGTCTGTATAATCAGATATACGTGCAATGTATCCACTAAGTGCTTCTTCAATTTCTGTCAAATAAGAAAATGACTTTTCGGTATCCTTAACAGATATTGAGCCAGATGCGATACCTTTTCGAACATTTTCCAAGATAAGTATAATGGAATCTTTATTTTTTACATCGAGAACACTGAAAGGATCTTCAAGTAATTTAGATAAAAGATTTTTTTGTTCTTTTTCCATCGATGAGACATGTTCATACCTACCAAGCGGTCTAGAAATTTTTGTGAATTGAGAATTAATTTCATTTCGTAATTGATTTTTTTCGTGGGTAGATGAATCTAAAATTTTCTGTAACTCTAAAAATTTCTGATATTCTTCAGAAGTATGTATTTTTTTAATCGAATATTCATAATGAATTATTTTTTTATCAAGTGAATTTACATAATTATGAATCTCAGTAATGCGATGTTCTTTCTTTTTAATAGCATCTTCCAAATTATTTATTTCTTGTATGGATTCCATGATTTCAGTAGATATTGATTTTGTATCATGATAGTTTTTCAATAATTGTTGAATTTCAATATGATTTGAGTTCATTTTATGTAAAATTTCCTTTAATTTTTCAGCATATTTTTTTGCAAATATGTGAATTACCCGGGTTTGCCTTCCAAGAACATCTCCGATTTTTTTTAACATTTGATTTAAAACAGTATGCATATTTTCTACATCGTCAAATGAATTAATTTTTGGTAAATGATTTGCATCCTTTTTTATCATGTCAATTACTTGTTGCTTACCTCGAACTACAATGATTCGAAGATGTCTATCTATGTCATTGACTTGGAGATTATCTTTTTCAAGTGTATTTCCAATTGAAATTAGATCAGTGATCAGTGGTTCAGTGTTATCTCGAAGAGATTTAATATCAGTCAAAATTTGAGATGTCCTTAATTCAAGCATTTTTTGAACAATTTTTGACACGTCAGATAATTGAATTTGTTTTTCTGAAGGGGTTTCTTCAGATTTTTCTTCTTTCTTTTTACCCCATCCAAAGACCATGATAGATGTGTGTATAGTGGGATTAAATATGTTAAAGAAATAAAATTTAAAACCATACTGAAATACAATCAATTATGACAAAAAATTCAAGAGAATCATTTCACACTAGTTCAGTAAAAAAAAGTATCACAGTTAAGGTATCAAAAGAAAAAGCATGGAGAAAAATAAGCAATATTGTTGGACTTCCAACATGGTTAATCGATGTTAAAAAAACAACATATTTGTCTAAAAAAAGAAGAAACGTTGGAGCAATACGAAAGATTACATTTACAGATGGAAATACAATTGAAGAACATGTAGTTGCATGGAAAGAGGGGGAATATTTTACATATGTTGCAACTGAGGGATTACCTCTCAGAGCATATGTTGCAACGATTTCAATCAAGGTAAAAAACAAGAATATTACTCAGATCACATGGCAATCATATTTTAATAGCAAAAGGATGTCAGCAAAGCAGTTCACAGAATTTGTAAAATTTATGGAATCATTCTATGAATCATCGCTAAAAAATCTTAAAGTGTTATTAGAAAAATAGCACTAGGGCATAATCAAATCAAAGTGTAAATAGGATATCAGAAAAATAGGATCATGAGCGACATGCGTTTTATCATTTTGTCAGTAGTGCTTATTTTTGTAGGATTTTTGATTTTAGGGGTATTCGGTCATGATTATCAAATGGCAAACATAGAAGCAGATGAGTTTGGAGATTGTTATGATTATAACGCAGGACCTAACCCCGTACCAATAAATTGTTCATTTAAGATATTTGATCAAGTTTTATTTTTTTCACTTGTATTAGTGTTAATTGCGGCGGGAATTATAGCATTAATCAAAGGAGTAAAAGGCAAGTGGGATAACGAGGTCAAACCAGAAGATATGGTTGGTCCTAGTGGAGATAATAAATCAGATAAGGATTGATAAAAAACTAGTTTGATTTGTTTAAGGACAATTCCTTAAATTGTTCAGGATTATCCTCTTCTAATCGTTGGAAATATACTTCTTCGTAAGGCATTATCGCATACACTATTTACAAAAATTATATTTAACTTTGATTCTTTAATGCTTCTTAAGTCGAGCCTAATATGAAAAGTCCCATGTATGTTAAATGACTGCATTTAGAAATTTTTTGATGTGTTTACAAATAACATAACAAGTAAACAAGATTACATCTCTATGATTTTTTTCATATTTTCAAATACTTGTTCAATTTCTATCATTCTATTATCAAACTGTTCATCTGTCAATTCATCAGGTTTTATCAGAGTAATTACCATTTCAGATACTTCACCACTTGAAACTATTCGCATTGGAACATTCCATTTAGAATCTTGATCAATGAAGATATGGTCTAAAATTCCAAGTGAGCGATTTTCATTAAATTTCAATCTAGCATTTCCCCTAGGTGTTGAAAAAGACCACCAACCATCAGATGATATTTTTGCATCAGGCATCATTTTTGGCGGACAGTTCAGAATGGCATCAAAAGCATAACTTGTTTTTTTATTAATAGGAATAGTAATGGTACGAGATCTACCCATACAAAAACCTGCAATTAATGATTAAAAAGCATATAGTACAAATTATTAGCAGATATATTTACTGATTAAGAAAATCTTTAATCTTTTTAAGGTTGGCAACGTGTGATTCGTGAAACATGACCATAGACTCAGATATTGAATCAGGTAGAACTGTTTTGAGCTTCTGAACAAATTCATCACCGTTTAAGATCATCGTGTCAATCAACTTTTCAATATCATTTTTTTCAGGAGGCATTGAGTTCACCAACTCCACTAGTCTTTTTTTATTAGCGTTGAAATGTTTCTAATTTTTTCTATCTTTTGAATACTTCTAGATGCAATCTCTCGGATTTTTTCAAAATTTTCAGCTTCTAATTTTACCATCATGTCATGAGTTCCAATAGTTCCAAACACATCCTTAACTTGTTCTATTTCTCGTAATTTCTCCATAATTGTCTCCTCAGCTCCAAGTTCACAGTTAATCATAACGTAAGCAATAGTCACATTCATTCTATAACAATTAGATATTTCAAAGTTTAGATCTAACCAATAATATCAAAAAAGAGGTATTTTTAGTCAATACGGACATACAGCTGTAAATTATATTCATAGTAGAGATTATTTCAGTATGGGGTTAAAGCAAAAAATCAAGTCTATGATTCAATATTGTTCTATTTGTAACAAAACAAAATCAAAGAATGAAGAAACAAAATAGAAACTAGCCAGATAAATCCAAATTATTTTATTTTTAAGTGCAAATAACACATTTAACCCTAAAATTTTAGATTAGAGATATGAGTGATGCACCACCTCCAAAACAAAGTTTTGTTCAGGAGTTCATGGTATTTCTTAAAAACTTTGGAATTATAGGATTAGCAATTGCATTTATAATTGGTGCGGCAGCATCAAAACTTGTCACTGCACTAGTAAATGATCTTATCAATCCAATTGTAGGACTAGCATTACCATCGGGGGATCTAAAGTCACTTCAAACAGAAGTTGTCAATAATGTATCAGGTGCTATTTCAGTATTCAAATATGGTGATTTTATTGCAAACGTCATAGATTTTGTAATAATTGCAGTAATAGTGTTTATACTATACAAAATATTATCAAAATTCAAGATGGTAGATGACAAAACAAAGGTTAGCAAATAAAAAATCATGACTGAAGAACAAGAAAAGAAAACAATTGAATTGCTAGAAAAAATCCTAAAAGAACTCGTAGAGGTAAAAGAAAACACAAAAGTTACAGCTGATTTTGCCACGTTAAGATCAGATATAATTAACAGAACAAAAGGTCAACAAGTCAATCCATAATTTTCTAAAACAATAAAATCAGCCCTGGAAATATACTTCCAAGACCAATTTGTGTTTGGTAAGCATTGATTACAAATTTTGTATTTAACA
>CAZDPM010000024.1:9803-15456 GCA_964507355.1 uncultured Nitrosopumilaceae archaeon | reverse complement strand
TATAATTACAAAGACCAATAAATTTTGAAAGACTAGATGGAGTATAAGCCATATCAGATGAAAGGTTGTCAGTTAGCTCATCAATTAGAGTAGAAACTTGTTTTTCAGCCAAAAGTTTTGCAATCAAAGATGGATCACCACGTGTTCCTCTGATGTAGTTACTGATAGCCGCTTGCGTAACTCCAAGCATTTTTGAAATTTCATCTTCACGGATATTATGATCTTCTGCTAATTTTTTAGCAAGAATTGCTCTTAATGCAGGAATCAATGTCTTTGACTCAATTTCTGCAGGAAGCAACATTAATCAACAAAGTTTTGATAAAGGATTTAAAGTTTCCAATACACAAAGTAGTCCAAATGATAAATAAGTCAATAACTAATTAGGCTAACCTATTTTAATTTCAAAGACACATCTGAATCATTGGAAGATATTTCTAAAAAACTATACGAGATTTTAAAAAAATCATGTGAATCATGTAAATCAAACACTATAGCAATATCAGGAGGATTAGATAGTACAATTATAGCATATTTTTTAAAAGAACGAAAACCAAACACAGTTACAATAATAGCAAAAGACTTTGTTGCAAATGATCTTACATATTGTCAAAGGGCTTCAAAGGAATTTAACATACCATTAACAATCAATCAAGTAAGCACCACAGATATTTTAAATGCCATAGAAGAAACCATAAAAATTCTAGGAAACTTCAACGACATAGAAATTAGAAACAATGTAGTAATGTATTTGTCAATAAAGTGGGCAAAAGAACAAAACAGTACAGGGATAATTACAGGGGACGGCGCAGATGAGTTATTTGCAGGATACAGTTTTTTGATAAATAAATCTGGAAAGAGCCTAGAAAAAGAGATACAAAGAGTATGTTCTGTGATGCATTTTCCAACTCAAAAGATAGGCAAATCCCTAGGAATTGTAGTAGAGTCGCCATTTTTAGATAAGAGTGTAATAGAACTTGCAAAAACGATTCCATCAAATCTCAAAGTAAGAGATGAAAAAACAAAAAGATATGGAAAATGGATTCTTCGAAAAACATTTGAAAAAAATATCCCAATGCAAATTGCATGGAGAGAGAAATCACCTATGCAAGACGGTTCTGGGACTGTAGAGCTTTCAAATTTGTTCAATACGGTGATAACCGATCAGATATTTTTAGAAAAGAAAAAGAGAATACAAGATGCCGACGGAGTTACAATTAGAACAAAAGAATCCATGTACTATTATGAAATTTATAGAAAAATGTATCAAATACATCCAAAAAAACAAGATACCAGTTCTTGTCCTTATTGTAATTTTAGTGTAGAAAATTCAAAATTTTGTCACATGTGTGGAGCATTTCCCATCTAGATATTTTTTTTCCATTTTTTTGGTTTTCTTATGAAAATTTTCCTACAGCCATTACAACAAAAAAATAATTTCTTTCCATCATATTCATGAGTTACAGCTAATTCTTCAGAAAGTTCAATACCACAAACAGGATCTACTGGCATAAATTTTTCACTGATAATTTCTATTTATAGATATGTTGAATAGAACAAAAGAGAAATAGAAAATCATGAATGAACAATTTTTAATATTTTCTTTGGAAGTGCACCATAATCAGCATCTGGTTCTGAAACAACATACAAAATATCATCATTAATTAGAAAACTAATTGCTAATGCACGTTCTCTTAATGCTAATGCAAAATTTACACGACCTAGTTGCTTATCAAATTCTTTTCTCATTTTTACTCTTAATGCAAGCTCCATAAAGATCATCTCATCATCCTTTTCACTTTCTAGAGGTTCAACGTTTTCTTTCATTCCACCAGCAACCAATCTACCTCGCTCATTAATCACTCCAGCAAATCGAATCTTTTGGTCTGATGATAAGATTGTTTTACAAATAGCAGAATAATCAAAGATCTTAGAAGACAAAGTTCTGATTATAATCTCAGATCACCCATTTATTATCTTTCCATTGAAGTTTTCAATTAAATGTAAAAATAGGTAATTTTTGAAATTATGAAGTTAGTTTCTTAACTAATGCAAGAAATTCGCTCTCAAGCATTGGTGGGATTTTCATGATTTCTAGGTTTTCAGAAACATGTGTAGGTGATTTTTGTCCGACGAGTGGGGATAAAACACCTGGAGCTGAACGAATGAATTGCAATGCACGATGGGATGGCTTTAGATCATTAAACTCAGGCATTGCGCCAGGTGCTAACAATCGTCCTTGCATTAATGGTACACTTGTAAATACACCAACATTCAATTTATGTGCTGATTCTAATAAAGAGGCTGGTCTATCATCTAGTGTTTGATTCTTTGCAAGTAATGCTTGATCATAATACATGTTAAATGGAAGTTGAATGAATCGAAAGCCATGATTTTCACCACCTACAGTTTTTGCCAATTCTACTGTATCTTGTAATGAAAGATATTGTTGGTTATCAGATGATACACGAAAACACTCCCACGTAGCCATGCCATAAAATCTTATTTTCCCTTCTTTTCGTTTTTGTTCATATAATTCAAAGACTAGTTTCAGATTTTCCAAAAACTTTTCTTTTGAAATGTCTTTGATTTGACCCTCTACTGCATTATGCAAATATATTAAATCAATGCAATCTAAGCCCAAATTTTTTAAACTACGTTCTAGCTGATCATCAAGGTACCTACTAGTCATACAGTGATATCCTGAAGATACATCGCCTTCTTTTAGGATGCCTTTTTGAGTGTATTCAGTTTTAACATATTCCCAAAATTCTTGTTTTACATCAGCATCATTTGTAATATATCCATTTTTTGTACTGATGAAAATTTGATTACGTGAGATTTTTCCCTCGACAATTAATTCGGAGATTGCTTTTCCTACAGAACGTTCTGCTTTTTGTGCTCTATAATTAATTGCCGTATCAATTACATTAATTCCAGATAAAACAGATTGCTTAACTGCATTTTTTACAAGTTCGTCAGTCTGCTCATTTGGTTCTCCTAGATAGGTACCTATACCAACATTAGACAATTCAAGCCCACATATTTTCTTAAAATTTAATGAATGTACGTCTGAATTTTTGACGAATTTTTCTGTTCCTTCAGGAGTGGCAAATCCAGTGATCATAAAAAACATCAAACGTTACTGAATTTATGTCTAGTTGATTAAGATAGATTCAAACAAAAAACTAAGTACAAACAATGCACCAGTGATTCTACTGAACTTTAGTGTATTTGACATTGAGGGCACTAATTCATCTACAGTATCAAAATTCCTCCTTAGACCCAGACCTGCCTTTATCAATAGAGGCACACCAAGTATTGTTATAAGAGATAGTACTGGAAAAATCTCTAAAAATATTCCAGATAAAATTATAAAATAAGAAATCAAGGGAAAAACCCAAAAAATAGAAGTTGCTCTTTTTTTACCAACAGCAATCACAAGAGTTTTTCTTCCTTTTGATTTATCAGCATCATGATCAGGAAATGATGCAATAAACAAAACCAGTGAAGATAAAACACCTACAACTATTCCGGCTAAAATTGCTTCAAAAGTGATCTGATTGGATTGGATAAAAAAAGTTCCAAGTACGATCATAGTGCCTTTTACTGAAACAAAAAACTCAGCAAGGCCAGAGTCTACAATTTTTGTAGAGTAAAAATAAATAGATAAAATTGCAAATCCCAGAATTACTGCAATAATTATTCCATGGGTAAATACAAAATATAATCCAATTATAAAACCTAATATCAAAAATCCAATTCCAGCTCTATAAACAGATGACGGTTTGAGTAATCCTTCTGGTAGAACACCAGTACCGCCACTCATTTTTGTTCTTTTTGTAATAGTATCAATTCCTCTTTTGTAATCCCAGTAATCATTTAACAAATCAACACTAGCATGAAGAGCCATCACACCAGCAAATGTCAAAACAACATCAAAAGGATCAACAGTGTGATGTAAACGCCAAGTTATTGCAACTCCAAGGGATACAGCTATAACAGATGCTAAAAGAAACTTAACACGTATTACTCTTAACCAAACAGAGAGTGTCAATTATTTAAAGAAATTATAGTCTAGTTAAATTTCTTCGTCCCAATCATCTTCTAACAAAACTCAGGATTTTTTCAAAAACAATACAACTAAGACATTTATCAAAAGTATTACTATAATTACATAAACAATCCATTCAGATAAATCAAAAATCACAGTTTAAGTTTTAGCAGGAATGTTATTACTAAAAAAGAGACAGAAACAGAAAATAACATTGCAAAACAAACTATCAGCAATATAATACAAAAGAATCATGCATCATTTACAAAAAAAGAGTAAAAAATGTCAGTATTTCTAAATTGATGTAGAATAAAGTTGATGAAGAAATTAGGTATGTATTTCTAAATTCAGTCATATGTTAGTTTCAAAAGACATCAATGTCATCACCGAATGAAATTAACTTTAAAATTTTATTTTTAAATTAAAGACTCATCACTAACTTCAATGGGTTTTCTACCCATAAATCCAGAATCTTTTTCATGCCAAAATTTGATTTCTGTTTCGCCATATTTCCAACAAAGCCAAACTTCTTGATCAAACCGCTTGGATGGAAAATCAAGTAGTCCTTGTTCAACACTTTTAACCACTACTCCAGTGTTTTCAAGCATTTCAAATGCTTCGTAAAATGTAGTGATTGCAGAATTGAGCTTTTGTTTGAGTAAAACATATGTTTCAAATGAGTTAGTATCTGCAAGACTCATCTGAAGTTCTTGTTCAATTTTTGAAATTTCATTCTTTTTTGCCAAAGCAAATTCAAATTTTTTTATCACATCAGGTAATGCCTGATTTGCATCATTTATGGTAAAATATGAAAACATGTTATAATAATTATGTCCCAGATTAAATATCTTAGGTATCTAAATTAATCAAGTATAATCCTTGATAGCAGAATTAAATTATCAACATTAGACCTAAAAACATTCTTCAGAGTGTTTTGCCATCTGGCTGATCATTTTTCTGTAGACGTCATAGTATTGAATATTTTTTGAGATTTCTTGTTCATTTTTGGTTTTTAGGTCTTTTGCAATGATTTGTTGATTCATTTTTATAATTCAGAAAAACAAGTGAAAAAGCAGATAGGTTTAAAAAATTGACCTTTTACCAGTACTTGTTTATCTAGACATCATGTAGTTATTGTCACATTTGAGACAAAATTCAACGGCTATAAAAACAGGATAAACTAATTCATGTTATTAAAAACAATGTAATAATCGAAATTATAAAAAGAAATTAAAAAAAGAAAAATAATATTTACACTAGTTATTTCTTGGTGTAAATGCGTTCATCCAGAATTGGACGATGTTTTTGTTCAAATCAGTATATGCTTTTACATTTTCGTTAAATGTCTTGATGTTTTGCTTTGTTGCATCAAGGGCAGTCTGAACAATTTGATTTTGTACAGAATATACCTTATTAACTCCGTCACTTGTGTCTCGGATAGTATTTAATGTAGCCTCAGGAATGTTAGCATTAATTCCAGTTTTACTTACAATTTCTTTTTGTACTGCCAGTACAGATTTCATTGTGTTTTCACAGGTTTGGATACATTGTTGTTGTAGGTCGGTAACGGATTGGTGATATTTTGGTACTTCTTTGTTTATG
>CAZDPM010000024.1:0-9703 GCA_964507355.1 uncultured Nitrosopumilaceae archaeon | reverse complement strand
CAAACCATTAATGGGGCAGTTTTAACAATTCCATCTTATTTAGAAGACATAAAACAAAATCAAGATACGCTTAAAGTTGAAAACCCGCAAGAATTTGTCTACGGAATGATAATGGGGATGGCATTAGGGATGAGTGGTGCCATGTTAAGCACACAAGAAAAAATGCCCACAACAGAAGAACAAATGAAAGTAAGAGACACGATATACAAATACATCCCAGAAATAAGAGAAAAGATCTTTAATTGATTAAATTTACAGAAATTGAGGAAAAATTTTTTCAATCAATTGAAGAAGCTAGAATTGCAACATCACATTCAGATATTCCACATGTAAAACCAGTATCACATATTTTTTACAATGGTTTTATTTTTATAGCAACAGACTATCAGACTAGGACATTTAAAAATATAAAAATAAATCCAAAAGCAGCATTAACAATTGACATTTATGAATCTGGAAAGCATAAAGCCGTATGCATCCAAGGAAAAGTAATCATTTTGGAAAAAGGGGAGGAATTCTTGCATATATACAAAATGTTTGAAAAAAAATTTGCGTGGGTCAGAAATGAACCATGGAAAGAAAATGAAGCACCATTTCTTAAAATTATTGCCACCAATAAAACAAGTTGGGGGATAAATTAGAGTCAAATTAGTATAATAAAACAAAAGATATTTTCCATTAATGGTTTTCAAATGTGAAAAGTGTACTAAAAAAATAAAACTATTCTTAAATTACTCCGAAACCACGATTTATCAAAAATATCCCACAGAAAACTAATTGCCACATTTAGCATGATTATTCTAGTTGTTGCAATATTTTTGATGCCGTCTTACTCCCAAAAAAACACCCGGAATAGAATCAATTAGCAAAAATATTACTAGGAAAAGAGGGATATTTCCTAGATTAAAATGCAAAACTGCATCACTGCAGATATCACTATCCCAAATAATACAGAAGTTCCAGCAACATGTCAGATAAAAGCAGCAGAAAACCATCTTTTTGGATAAATTCTTTTAATGTCAACAGCAAATCGATGACATGGGAAAAAGAAGTAAGACAAAGTCTTCTAAAAACCCAAAGATCAAGTTCATAATAATTGGGATTGTTGTAGCAGTGATTGTTGCAGGGATTGCAGTGGTCGCTGCGAATCCAGACTCAATCAAGGCAGATAATCCTAGAACCACCAAACTCTCACTGGATACAAGAAGCGGCTCTCCAGTTTTAGGAGACATATCCTCGCCTGTTACCATTGTGGAATTTGGCGACTATCAATGCCCCTTTTGCAAGAGATGGAATGAGAACACCAAGCCTGCAATAGAGAGAAATTTGATTGAGACTGGCAAAGCAAGCCTCATCTACGTGGACTTTGCAATTATTGGACCTGACTCTGTGACCATCCATGCCGGAAGTTACTGTGCAGCAGAACAGGGCCTTTACTGGGAGTATCACGATTATGCATATGCAAATCAGGGCCATGAAAACGATGGCTGGGCAAACTCGGAAAATCTAAAATTATTGGTAACAGGTATTGACGGTCTTGATGCGGATTCATTCAACGAATGCCTTGACTCTAAAAAATACGAGCAGCGTGTAAATGACAACAAAAAGATTGCATCAGATGCGGGAGCGCGCTCCACTCCGTCATTTATCATAATACCTCAGGAGGGACAAGCTGAAATGATAACTGGTGCACAGCCATACGGTGCGTTCAAAGCAGTAATCGATGAGATGACCAGATAGGACTAATTTTTAATATTCAAATTATCAAAGTTACTTTTACTAAAAGAAACAACCACTGATAATTTCTACTCGTTGCTTTTATGCAAAAAACCATCATTCCAATCAGATAGGAATGGGGCTTCTTCCCGACCGGTGCCTCACAACCATCTTTTTCTTTTCTTATGAAACCTCAGAAGAACTTATGAATATTTGATTTTGAAAGTGAATATGAAATATTTTGTAATTTTACTTGTTTTGATTGGAGTTATCTGATCCTGTCACAGCATATGATTTCTTTAGAATGTCCATGTCCTCTCTAGGACCTATTCCAAGCTCTAGAACGGTTGAACTTTTAGGCAAGTACTTTTGCAGATTCTTGATCAGTTCTGCACCGTCATACCCTTCTGCCATTTTGATATACTGTTCTACTCCGTTTTCCGTATCAAAAAATCCCATATTCTATTCTGATAAAAAAATCACAATACTTATGAACATTACAAAATAGCAGTGTTTGTTCTACTTGTCTTCTTTTGATCTAAATGTCATTTTACGAATAATCACTGCGCCAAACTCGGCATTTGCTCAAATCCGAGATAATGAAGAAAAATACTTTGTACAGTCAATTGGAATTTTTGTGTTAGCTTCTGTTCTTAGCGTGTTGATTATGCTGCCTTTTGTCATGATTCCTCTTGATGATGCGTATTTTGAAGGAGTTGAAGGCGCATCTTTTCCATCAGATGAACTAGATCCTGCTTTGTTTGTAGCAATCAGCCTGCTGAGTGTATTCATTTCGACTGTATTGCTTTACTTTATTGGAAAAAAGCTTAGAGGCAACACAAACTGGAAAAAGGTATTTTCCGTGTTCTTTCATGCCAATGTTCCCACCATTCCGATGTCTGTGGTTCTCTCAATATCGATATTTTTGATGATGGACTCTCTTGCATCAATAGATCCTTCGTCAATAATGGAATCAAATATTGACGAAAAACAGGTGTTATCAATGATAGGGCCCGTGTTGGCATATGTGGGATTAGTTCTCATTGCTACCATTGCATTTGTGGTCTGGATTTTTGTCGTGTCAGTCAAAGCCGTGAAAACAGTAAATGGTTTTGGGACCGCAAAGGCATTTGGTCTCATTATTTTGGTTCTGATAATTTCATCTGTCATAACTGCTCCCTTTGGAATGTGACTTTAGAGGGAGAAAAATCCATTTCATATCAATAACTACAAACCAATTCAAAAAATTTTAGTTAGTGTACACGTGGGTACGAAATATTCACACTAAACTATATCCCCTCACACGATGTACTTCCATTACAATTTGAACTCTAGGTACAACAATATCAAAAAATGTTAGTTTTAAACGATATTTTTTGTTGAAATTGAACCATTAAAAAACAATTAAAATATGGAAAAAAAGTAAAAACAATAATGCCTGTCAAGATTAAATGTTCCCATATTTTGGTACAAAAACAAAGTGAGGCAATAGCAATTCATGAACGTATTAAAAATGGTGAAAAATTTGGAAAATTAGCTAAAGAACTCTCAATTGACACAGGTAGTGGAAAAAAAGAGGGTAGTTTGGGTTATTTTACAAAAGGAATGATGGTAAAACCATTTGAAGATGCTGCATTCAAGTTACAAATTGGAGAGATGTCAGAACCTATCAAGTCCGAGTTTGGATATCACATAATCAAAAGATATGCATAATCTCAAAATAATATTTATTTAAATTCACAATTAATAATATCAAATGATCATATTTTTGGCATATTTCATTTCCATATGTAATTAAAAGCATAATGTTTTTTTGAGCATTATGGAACAATCAACATATGGGATTATTATCAGATACCATGATAGATGAAATGCTAGATTATCTAGATAAGACGATAACCGAATTAGCAACAGGAGCAGCAGAAAGTTTGGAATTTAATGGTAATTACGATGAAGTAAAGAATTTCCTATCTAATCAATATGAAATACGATTACAAAATCTATTAGAGATTAAGAAAGCAAATATTCATTATTTAGAATCGGGAACAAAAAATAAAATAATTCAGAGAAAACAAAAACTATTTGAAAATATTTCTACGCTGTTTTAAATTTAGAGATACATATCCAGGCCGGTTTTTTGTAATTCAGTATTTTGGTTTTTTTGTAGAACTTTGGTCATCTTCTCACCCATGGATTTTGCAGCAGTCATCTTTCTTTTACCAATCCAATAATATGTCTCATCAATGGTATCTTTTGCAATAAGTACAACTAGTTTACCAGTATCTTTTCTTCCAGTTCTACCTCGTCTTTGAACATATCTAATTGAGCTTGGCACATTATCATAAAAAATTACTTGATTTACTTCAGAAATATCCAATCCTTCCTCACCCACACGAGTTGCTACTAGTACTCTAAATAATCCGTCACGAAAGTCCTGGACAGTTTGGATTTGTTTTTTTTGTTTTAATCCCGTCTCACCAGATTTGCCAATCAGTATTCCAGCAGATATACCCATTTCAGTTAACTTGTTAAAAATTACATCTACAGAATCACGATAGCTTGTAAATATCAAGGCTTTACCAGGAATAGAATCTATGATTTCTTTTAATTTTAAAATTTTAGAGTGTTCAATCCCTTTTGATTGTGCGTCCTTTGCAAGATACATCGCTCTTGTAAAATTTGGATCAATCTCAAATAATTCCTTTACACCAGCACCCTTTTTTATTTTTGCACGCTCACAAAACTTCAAAAATGATGTTACGCCATGAGCTTCCAAAATATTTAATGCATAATGAATTCGGATTGCAGTAAATAGTGGTTTTGCAGACCGTCTATTTTGATTTAATACAAATTGTCTAATACGCAATAATGCAGATAATGATTTTTGATCTGCAAGTTTGATTCCATTTTTTCTGAGAATATCATATCGCTCATCCAAAGATAATTTTAGCAACATCTGAATTGCCTTCATTTCAGGAGGGAGTTCTACATTAATCCATTCTGTGTTTGTTTCCTGAGTATAGGGCTTTACGTCATAACTATCTTCTGTCCTTTCAGCTACACTTGAGATACGCAGCTTGACTAACAGTTCAGTTGCTTTGTCTTTTTCACTTGGAAGTGTTGCAGTCATCCCAAGAATTCTCAGATTAGAAGATGTGAATCTCTCGGCAATTCCAGAATATGCGTAATCACCTACAGTTCGATGAACTTCATCAAACACCACCAAACTAAACTGATCTTTTGATACAATTTGTCTGTCTAAATCATTTTTTGCAATTTCAGGAGTTGCACAAATTACACTGCTACTCCAAAGTTTAGTTCGTTTTTGGATTGGATCTTCACCAGTAATAAGAACAATATCATCAATGGTAAGATGTCGCTTTAGAAATTCATAATGCTGATTGACTAAGACTCTAGTTGGGGCTAAAAACAATACACCACCAATACCTTTTGACAAATATTCTGCAATTACTTGTAATGCAATAGCTGTTTTTCCCAATCCAGTAGGTAATACAACGATACAATTTTCTTGAATTGCTTGATTTGCAAGATTTACTTGATAATCTCTTTTTTCAATAGAATTTTTTTGTATATATTTTCTGTCAAGGTATTCCAATTCTAACACACTAAATTTAGATTGTATCGATTTTATGCTTTCGTATAGAATTGTTGAGCTTGAACTAAACACTAATTCTATTTCATTAAAAAATAGGATACAGGATTACTATCACTACATACCCAAAGACGGTTCAAGCCATTTAAGAAATAAATCACTGTAATTTATAAAAAAATGTTGCTAGCCAAATAAACCGCTAGCACCAAGATATGCGCCTATTCCAATTCCAATTACTGCACCAATTCCAATGCAGATTAGATCGAATTTTACGACCTTGCTGAATGGGGCATGAACCATTTTATCCCAATTTGAGATTTGTGTTTTCATGATTACAATTAAACATGATTCTTCATAGATGATGGTATCTTTATGAGATTACTTGTAAGCTGTTTAGCTGACTATGCATAAGATAGTATTCTATGTAGATAGTTTATACGAATTGATAATAATAGAAAATGTGGAATTACACTTGATCTTATGAAAAAATGTGATAAATATCATCAATTTCAATGCATTGTATATCAAAAATTAGATGATAAATAATCCATTACAAATGTATGTCTGAAAAACCAAGAATTGGCGTAATAAACTAGTTTTTGTTAGTTATAGCTTATTTGCATTTAGTTTTTTAATAAATAAAATAATCTTTACATAATGACTGATCTAATTGATGAAACTGCAGATTATGTTTTAGAACTTGCTAGCCCTCAAAGATTAAACATACTATTTAGACTGCTAAGTGAAAATTTAACCCCTACTGCTTTTGCCAAAGAAGTTAAAGCAACAAAACAAGAAGTTCATCGAAATTTCATAAGACTTGAAGAAAGCGGATTAATAAAAAAGAAAATAAACAGAACCTACGAATTAACAACCTTTGGGCAGATAGTATGTACTCAAGTACCATCACTAGTATTTTTGTTACAGAATAGAAAATATTTTGAAGAGCATAACTTTGGTGAAGTTCCGCATAAATTCCAAATGCGTTGCGGTCAGCTTGCAATTAATCAGCACATTACAGGATTTTCAAAAGTACTTGAACAATGGAAAACTATCTACAAAAATGCTCATGAATATATCTATGAAATATTATCTGAAGTGCCACTAGACTTGATAGAACCATTAGTAAAGCAAGTAAAGAAAGGAGTGAAATTTAACTACATATTTTCTGAATCGGCAGTAACTCCTAAAGGAAGAAAAGCATTGTTAAAGAAGTTAGGATATGACAAGTTAGTCGATAAAGGGTTAATTGAAAGAAAGATGACAAAAAATGTTCAAACCATGATTGTTATGAATGAAAAAGAAGTATGCGTAATGTTTCCTACAATTAATGGCGAGTCGGATCTAAGTGAAATGTTTTATTCAAAAGACACCATGTTTCATGAATGGTGTTTAGATTATTTCAGATACAGCTGGTACGGCTCTGATATCTTTGTTGAAAGCAAGCTAAAAGAATAATTATTTTTACACATACGTACGTCTATTCCCCAAATAAATAACCTAAGAACAGCATCTAAATCATAAATTAGAGTTCTATCTTGAATCTCAACTTAGTTCATCATGAATTTCTTGCTTTATTTGATCAAGTTCTGTTTTTGGAATATCAAAGCTAACCATTTTTCTAATTTGGTTTAACATTACTCTGCCATCTTGATCATCGGATAATTTCTGACCTGATTCTTCAAAAGCATAATATGCTTTCATTATTTCTAGGCGCTGATTTCTATCATCCTCATCTGGATTTTTCATCCACTGATCAATCATTATTCGTAAATCCTGCTGTGTTACAGAAGGAATTGGTTTGACATCATATTCTGTAAAACTTGTAGCCATAACAAAAATTGCCATAGATACGATTCCGATTCCAAATAAAATAATTTTCTTGGATGTTTGCACGATGCATCATTTGTATCAATAAAGATAAAAATGGTGTCTTTTATTTTACTTGTATGAAACCTATTTTTGGTTTAATTATATTTTCTATTTCTATAATCATATTTACCCCATTATCATATGCCGAAGAAATCAAAACGATTTTTGTTGGTTCTAATCTTGTGGATTGTGTTGGAGTCAGTCCACAAAAATGCATGCAAATCAAAGACGGTGAAGAATCAAAATGGACTAATTTTTATGAGAAAATAATAGGATTTGATTTTGTAGAGGGGAATTCTTACAAACTGTCTGTCAAAATAACAGATGTAGTAAACCCACCATCTGATGCTTCCAGTAAAAAGTATGAACTAGTACAAATAATTGAAGAAAAATCATCATCACGTCATGTGCCATACATGAACATGTGTGCACCCGGATTTGTTTCACTTGACAAAATTTGCGTATTAAATGACAGATGTGGACCTGGAGCATATGCAGGTAAAATATGCATCATGGATGGCATAAAACAGCCCTACCTGAGACCATCACAACAAGGTAACGCAGGAATACCAACAGGAAATGTAATCTGTGCAGAGCCTTTAGAATTAATATTCAAACATGACATATCTCCTGCATGTGTAAATCCTGAATCAGTCAGCAAGCTCAAAGAGAGAGGATGGTATGCTGAAAAACCAATTACTGCATGCACATTAGAATATGCCCCTGTCTGTGGAATTGATGCAAAGACATATGGAAACATGTGTATGCTAAACGCAGAGCATGTTGCCATGAATCATCAAGGTGAATGCAAAGTAGTTGAACCAGTTACAGGAATATTTGAGAGTGCACTAGAACATACTATTGACCCCGTAGTTATTGGAGATAAGGGATACTTTGTAACAGAGATTGCAGATAATGTATACTGGTTAGTTGGCAGTGGTTATCAGACAATGTTTGTTACAACAGGACAAGGAGTGGTTGTAGTTGATGCGCCACAGCCTATTGGAGAAAAATATATTGATGCAATTAAAGATGTAACATCAGAACCAATAACTCACATGATTTACTCACATTCTCATGCAGATCACACTGGTGCCGCAGGCCAAATCTTTTCACCAGACATTACATACATTTCACACAAACAAACAGCCGATGTTTTAAAACAAGAAAATGGCACTAGACCAATACCATCCATAATATTTGATGATTCAATGCATTCCATAACAGTCGGAGATCAGACACTAGAGTTGTACTATCTTGGAAATTTCCACTCTAATGGCGATATTTTAATTTTAGCACCTCAACAAAAAGTAGCAATGCTAGTTGACTTGATGCGTCCAGGTGAACCACCATACAGGGCGTTTGGCGTTACTCCTGACATTGATTTGTATTTGAAAACACATGATGTTTTAGAATCATTTGATTTTGATGTTTTAATTTCAGGCCATACCAATTTGCTTGCAACTAAAGAAGACATCAAAACAAACAAACAATTTGCTGAAAGCGTTATGGAAAATGCAAAAAATGCTCTAGAATCAAGTGATCCTGCTGGAGACTGTACCCAAACTACCATACAACAGTGGGAAGAAAAATTGATGAATCTTGATACATTTATGGCTGATCATTGCAATGCAATGATAAATTATCTCAATAAGCCATGAGTGTTTTTACCAAAATTGAACCATCTTATTTTTCAAAGGATGGCTGTAGGATTGTATGGAGTGGAATCGATGAAGATGACACTGATGCTGTAGTATTAAACAAAGAAGAGTTAGATCAGTTAGGAGAGATTCTTAAAAATAACAATGTCGGCAAGGTAGAACTTGAAGATAACTACAGTGAGATTTTAATAAATTCTGATGTTGTACAGTTCAGACTAAAAGACAGAGACCAGCTTGAAGCAAATACTAAAGAATTTAGAGAAAAAGTTTTAGAGTATTCAAAAATCCCACATGAACCGTTATACGTTCAAGTCTTTCCAAAAGAATTTTATCCATCAGTGTGGATTCAAAAAGAGGATGATGTAAAATCATCTGTAAAAAAATCTCCAAAACCAACATCGCTTCTTAATGCAATACTATCAAACAAAACAAAAGGAGATAAAATATCGGAATCAGACATATTTAGAATCATATCGACAAGGCGTTCTACAAGAAAATTTGCTAAAACAAAAGTGGAAGACTGGAAGATAGAAAAAATTCTAGCTGCCGCTGATACTGCCCCCTCTGCTGGAAACTTTCAGGGACTAGAAGTATTTTATGTAAAAAGCAAAAAAGCAAAAGAAGCACTTGTAGAGGCTGCAAATCGTCAACCATTTGTTAATGCTCCCCTAGTTTTGGTTTTTTGTATGAATCCTAGTAGGGTAAAAATGAATTTTTCGTCTGAAATGCTTGCAAAATTTTCTCTGCAAGACGCTACTTTGGCTGCATCTTATTCTCAACTGGTAGCGACTGCATTAGGACTAAGCTCTATTTGGATAGGAATGATAGATGAAGAAAAAGT